>JBAXGN010000106.1 GCA_037139415.1 Verrucomicrobiota bacterium
TTTGCGGGATGTTCTATTGCATTTGCAACAAGAAGCGGAAGGTGAAAGTGAAGCTTGCCGACGGAAAGGTGCGCACCATCCAACACATGATGGCTACGACCTTCTGGCATCCGGATGGCACACCCATGTCCGCACATCAATTCATGGAACTGCTCTTCGGGAAGCTGCCCGAGTTTTTCCATAACGAGGAAGAATTGCGCAAGCTATGGAGCGTGCCGGATACGCGGAAGAAGCTATTGCAAGGGCTGGCCGAAAAAGGCTTTGGCCGGGAGCAACTGGCTGAAATGCAGAAGATCATTGATGCCGAGAAGAGTGACCTGTTTGACGTGCTCGCCAATATCGCCTATGCCCGTCCGCCGCTCACCCGCGAAGTTCGGGCCGCCAACGCCAGGGTGTATCTCAACACCCAGTTCAGCGCCAAGCAGCGGGTATTCCTGGATTTCGTGTTATCCCATTACGTGACGGTTGGCGTCGAGGAGCTGGATCAGGACAAACTCACGCCCTTACTAAAACTCAAGTATCACGATTCCATTGCGGATGCTGTAGCTGACCTGGGCAGACCGGACGAAATTGGCAAGGTGTTCGCTGGATTTCAGAAGTATTTGTATCAAGTGGTGTGACTTCTCTTCCGGATTTCGCGCCCAGACCAATTCAATCTTGTCAGTCCGGTCAATCTTGTCCTTCATTCCGCATTGCATTATTTTCCTCCCGGCGGCAACCACCTTCCCCTGAATCCTGCTATGCTGCTCCCATGAATGACATCTATAGATGCAGTCCGCAGTCAACCACCGGCGATTCTCCGTCGCCCGTTTTGGCTATTCTATCTTCTGGCTTCCAACTCCTGGCTTCTGGTCATGATCTTTTTGCCAGTTCATTTGTTTGCCATGCCGATTTCCCATCCGTGGCATCCGTGCAATCCGCGGTCAAAGAATTGTGTCAAAAAATTCATTTCATCACAATTTTATAACATTTTGTGACAAAAAAATGTTTTCATCACAAAAACATCACAATTCTGAAAGTGGACCGGCCATTTGCAATGCTTGGTTTTACTCGTCCCATAAGTTCCGCCCTGAAATCTGAGATTTTTTTCTGATGACTGATCACTGGTAACTGGTTCCCAATTTTTATGCCAGCCAATCTTTTTGCCATGTCCCCTTTCCATTTTGATTCGTAAATCTCATTCATGAATGCCCCCTAATACCTATTACGAGGTTCGCTGATTTCGTCAGCGTGTTTTTATCATCTGCCAACGCCTGTTTTTCCGGTTGGACAACCATCACCAATTTGTTCAAGCTTACCTCTAATAAAAATATCGTAACAATTTTATGAGAACACTTTTACTCGGTATTGATAGTGGCACGCAATCCACCAAGGTCTTGGTGGTGGACGCCAACAACGGCAAGGTGCTCGGCAACGCCTCGGCGGGCTATGAGTTGATTCCCAATCTTCCACCCGGCGCCAAGGAACAGCATCCGCAAGATTGGCTCACGGCTACTGCCAAAGCGATTCAGGGCGCGCTTAAGCAGGCCAAAGCCCGCGCGGGCGAAGTGAAGGCCATCGGGGTCAGCGGTCAGCAGCATGGGTTTGTGCCGCTGGACGCCCAGGGTGAAGTGATCCGCCCGGCCAAGTTATGGTGCGACACCGCGACCTCCGCCGAATGCACGGAGATCATGGAAAAGGTGGGCGGGCTCAAAGCCACTATCAAGGCCATGGGCAATGCGGTGCTGCCCGGCTTCACCGCCTCCAAGATTCTCTGGCTTAAAAACCATGAGCCGAAAAACTACGCGCGCCTGGCCTCGGTATTGCTGCCGCATGATTATCTGAATTTCTGGCTGACCGGGCAGAAGGTGATGGAATACGGCGACGCCTCCGGCACCGCGCTGCTGGATGTGCGCAAACGCCAGTGGTGTTCTCCCGTGCTCAAGGCGATTGATCCCGCCCTGGCGGATAAGCTGCCGCCGCTGATTTCGAGCGATCAACCCGCCGGCACGTTGCAGGCGGAGACCGCGCGGGCGCTGGGCCTGGGCACGGACGTTTTGGTCAGCGCGGGCGGTGGCGACAACATGATGGGCGCCATCGGTACCGGCAATACCGCTGCCGGAGTAATCACTGCCAGCTTCGGCACCAGCGGCACCATTTATGCCTGTGCGGAAAAACCCGTGGTGGATCCTCAGGGTGAGATCGCTGCCTTCTGCGATTCCACCAATCGCTGGCTGCCGTTGCTCTGCACGATGAATGTGACGGTGGCCACCGAGATGGTGCGCCGCGATTTCAAAATGGATTTTGCCGAGTTCGATAAAGTGGGCGAAAAAGCGCCGGCGGGCTGCGATGGCCTTATGTTGGTGCCCTATCTGGAAGGCGAACGCACACCCAATGTGCCGGATGGCACCGGGGTATGGCTGGGCGTCAACACCCGCACGTTTACCGCCGCGCATTTCATCCGGTCCTCCATGGAAGGCGTGACGATGGGCATGAATTACGGGTTGCGCCGGTTGGCCACGCTGGGCGTGAAGCCGACGCAGATTCGTGCCACGGGCGGTGGCGCCAACTCGCGGTTCTGGCGGCAGATGATGGCGGATATTTTCAACGCGGAAGTGGTCACGCTCAAGGTGGGTGAAGGCGCAGCCTATGGCGCGGCCTTGCAGGCCCTCTGGTGCTGGCGCTTGCAGCAGGGCGAAAAAGTCGTCATTCAGGACATCACCAGCCAATTTGTGACGCTTAATCAAGCGCAAACCGCCCAGCCGGACGAAAAGACGGTCAAGGTCTATGCCGAACTGCAAGCCCTTCAGGACGAGGCGAGCAAGGCGTTGCGCGGCGTGTTCGGGAAACACCGGGCGCTGGTGTCGAAATGACGGGATGCCGGGTTGACCAAGGTTGCTTTTGAAGTTAGAGTAGGCATATGAAATTTCGAGTATTGATCGAACCGGATGAGGATGGGGTTTTCGTTGCAGAGTGCCCTGCTTTGCCGGGATGTATTTCGCAAGGGGGCACTCGACAGGAAGCCTTGACAAACATTACTGATGCCATCAAGGGCTATCTGGCTAGCCTGGAAAAACACGGAGAGCCAGTGCCGCCTCCAATTCGTGAAGAAGTTGTCGAGGTTCCCGCATGAGTCGTTTGCCGGTTTGTTCAGGAGCGGACGCTGTCAAGGCGTTCCGCCAACTGGGTTATGAGGTAGATCACCAAAGTGGAAGCCACATTATTCTGCGGCATCCCACGCAACGGCGGCTGACGGTACCGAATCATCGCGAGTTGGCAAAAGGGACACTCCGCGCGCTGATTCGAGAAGCAGGTATAACAAAAGACCAGTTTGAACAACTGTTGTAACAGTATCAATGTGCAGGCGATGCATTCTACGATTGTCTGCCGATTATTTTATGTTCCAATTTCATTCTGGAGTCAACTTCCCGCCCGGCAAAACGCGATAACGGTGTCCGCGCCATTCAATGGTGTTGCCCAAAAAGGATAGCGCCCAGATGGCCGCTTGGAGCAGGTCTTTGATCGGGGCCAGCCAGAAGCACGGAACGTGGCGGCTGGCTCGGGTCAAGCGCCATTGCAAGATCGTGGCTGTCAGCATTCGGACGGTGAGGCAAATCCCCAGCGCCGCGTAATATGGCGGTGCTTGCCCAGCCAGTGCCAGCAACACCGGCCATACGGTGGCGTTGCTGAGGATGCTGAAGAAGTAGGGAACGGGCTGGCAGACCCGGATGGTGCGCGACCAGCGCAACTGGTGCCGCCACACTTGGCCAGCGCTCATGGGTGATTCCCGGCATTCCACCACTTGCGGGCACAGCTCAATCCGCCAGCCCTGCCCGGCAATCTGATGGCCAAGCTGATAATCATCCGCCAGGTAATCCGCCAGCGCGGCAAAGCCACCCATTTTAGTAAGCGCGTCGCGGCGTGCAAGCATCACCGCGCCCAAGGCAAAATCGAGCGGCTTCAGGTTGCGCGATTGCAGGACTTGGCTCCAGAAATCCGCGTTGATGGCCACCGCCTCCCACTGCATGGCCAGGTTGACCGGGTTGCCGAGCTGATAGAAGCAGTTCACCAGCCCCACTTTGGCGTCGCGCAATGGGGCCACGACATTCGCCAGAAAATCCTCCGGTACCACGACATCCGCGTCGCTCACCAGCACCGTGTCATACCGTACGCGGCGTTCGAGTTGGATCAAGGTGGAGACCTTGGCGTTGACGCCCATCACTTCCTCGCAAATCACCAGGTGTGCGTCTTTCGTTGGAAATTCCGCGAGCAACTGTTTCACCACGGAGCACACGGGATCAGCCGCGTTGGCCACCCCGAACAGCACCTGCACCTGGCCCGGATAGGCTTGCGCGAGCCAACTGCGCAGGCAACGGGCCGTCTCCGTGTCGCACCCCTTCAACGGTTTCAGCAGGCTGAGCCCGGGCGCAAACGCAGGATCGGCAATCCGCTGGTGCAGGGGAAAGCGCAGCGCGCCCAGGAATTGCCAGAGCGCGATTCCCAGGCTCAACGCGGCGAGCGCCGCCAGTATCCAGATCAACCATTGCATGGGGCCAGTATGCGGGAACGGTGGCCGGTGGAAAAGCGGGAAAGTGTGCTGGTTTGACGCGCCGATTTGCCAAACGCAATCTGACGGCTATGTTGGCCGTGATAATCGCATGATGGCTGTTGCTGATATTTCCTTGTTTTTCGGGCGCCTGCACCCGGTGCTGGTGCATTTGCCCATCGGGTTTCTGGTCCTGCTGGGGTTGCTGGAATTGCGGGCGTGTTGGCGGCGATCGCCCACCACGGCACCGGAAACCGGCTTCATCCTGGCGGTTATCGTGCTCGCTACTGGATTTACCGTACTCTGCGGCTGGCTGTTATCCCAAGGCGACGGGTATGACCCGCGTTTGTTGCAGCTTCACCTTTGGACCGGTGTGAGCACCGCTGTCGCCAGCGCTCTCACTGGCGGGTTATGGTGGTTCAAGCGTCTGCGCCTATACCGCCTCAGCCTGTTGGGTACGATATTGCTTTTAACCGTGGCCGGCCATAACGGCGGGGCCTTGACGCATGGACGCGATTACCTCTTCCGCTACGCTCCGGCCCCCATTCGTTCCTGGTTTTCCAGCCCCTCCGCCAACGTCGCCAAACCAGCCGGTAAATTTGTCACGACCGTGCAACCTGTCCTGCAAAAATACTGCATTGCCTGCCATGGACCGGAAAAATCCAAGGGCGGGCTGCGCCTCGATTCCTTCGCTGCCATGCAAGCGGGCGGTGAAAAAGGTCCGGTGCTGGTCCCCGGCGACGCCGGGAAAAGTCTCCTGATCCGCTTGTTGACTTTGCCCCCAAGCGACGACGACCACATGCCCCCGGAAGGCAAACCCCAGCCCACGACGGAAGAAATCGCCGTGCTGCGCGCCTGGATTGATTCCGGAGCCACGCCGTAACCGTGCCGTGCGCCGCTGAGGAAAACAATCGTTAGTTAGAGGCTCAAATCTGTTTACTCCTGGCTACCATGGCGGCAGTGTGACTTCGGTGGCCGTGGGTAACACCAGCGAGATAACTTGGTTGTTTTGCTGCCAGGAAAGGCATTTATACTGCTGAAAATTACGGTAGTGGCTTTCCCAAAGAGCGTCGCCGATGGGCTTGATTTGATCGGCGGCCAGCAATTCCAAGGGGCACGTAATCCCGCATTTCAAAACCTTGCCGAGGGCTTCCTTGATGGTCCACAGCAACACCAGCGCGGTGGGTTCGTTCGCCGCCCGGGATTGCAGCCAGTGCGTCTCTGCCGCTGAAAATGGCATGACTTTTTTAATGGTGTCCGCCCGGCCGACATCCACCGTTTCCAGGTCCACCGCCAACGGATGTTCCCGAGGAAAGGCCACTGCAATCGCGACGCCTTCCGAATGACTCAGGCTGACTTCTGCGCCATGGGGCCTCGCATACGCGACCAATGGCTGGCCGAGCACGCCTTTGGTAATTTGGATTTGCCGCCAATCTGGTTCTTTTAAAAGTGCTCCCAAGGCCAGTTTGGCGGCCAGCCGACCGAGTAGAAAATTTTCCCGTGGCGGTGCAAAGCGAAACGACTGTACTTGCCTTAATTCATCCTCATTCAGGAACGCCTCTGGTGCGAATCCGCCTTGTTCGTCCACGTGTGTAGCCGATTTTTCGAGATCACTTCGGTTCACCTGCGCAAACCATGCTGTCCTAGATTGGCCTTGGTTGGTCAGGTTCAAACAGCGGGCGCGGTCCTTGATGGGCGATTGCGAAGACATGACGTTTCGTTTCAAACCGAAGATTCGTTTTGCGTATGGGCCTTCAATTGGCGTAATCCTTCTTCGATGGAAATTGCCGGTCGGTAACCCAGATCCCGCTTGGCTGCGCTGATGTTGAACCAGTGCGCGGAGGAAAGTTCGCGCACCACAAATCGGGTCAAGCGTGGTTCGTTTGGGCTATGGGCCATCCGGTTGGCGGTCTCAAAACACCAAGCCAATAACATCGCCACTGATTTTGGCACGGTGCGTTGGATGGGTGGCTGGCCCGCCGCATCGAGCAGGCGGTTGATCATTTCCCAAATCTCGATGGGCTGATCCTGGGAGATGAAGTAAGCCTTGCCGGCCACCGTCTTGCCGGGCGAAAGGCGCTCCGCCGCCAGGAGATGGGCGTCAGCGGCGTTATCAACATGGATCGTATCAATCAATTTGCGGGCCCGGCCAATGCGGCGCAATTGTCCCGCTTTGGCACGGGCCACAATGCGTGGTAACAAGTGGTTATCGCCCGGTCCCCAAATCAAATGTGGCCTCAGCGCAACCGTTGCCAGTCTGGCATCGTTGGCCGCCTTGATTAATTGTTCAGCCTGAGCCTTGGTTTTTGGGTAATGAGCTTCAAAATGGCTGGGGTAGGGGACTGACTCGTCTACCCCCTCCATGTCCTTACCATCAAACACCACGCTGGGGGAACTCGTGTAAACCAAGCGGTTGACTCCGTGTTGCCGGCAGGCGGCAATCACCTGCTGGGTTCCCACGACATTGATCTGGTGATAGTCCTCGTACGGTCCCCAGATGCCTGCCTTGGCGGCCACGTGGAAAACCACGTCGCACCCGGCCACCGCCTTGGCCACCGCTGGTGCATCCGTCAGGTTCCCTTGATATTGTTCGACCCCCAACGCGTCCAACTCCGGGTAGTGTTGCCGGGAGAAACTGCGCACTTCCGTTCCGCGCCGCCTGAGACTTCGCACGATCGCCTGCCCAAGAAAACCACCACCGCCTGTGACCAGCGCTTTCATGACCTTTGTTGGCTGGCCCAGACCGCCAGTTTCTCCCGGAATATTTTGGCGTTGTGCCGGATATCCACAGGGAAGCCCGGATGAAACAGGATGGTTTGGATGGCTTGAGTATGCGGCTGTTTTGCCCCCAAGGCTCTGAGTTCGGTACGCAATTCCTCCGGCTTGCGGGATCGGGCTGGGCTTTCCAGTTCCACACACAGCACCGGTTCCATCCCGCCATTGCGTGCCACGCCCACCAGGGCGGTGCGGAACACGTCCGGGTGCGTGTTGAAAACAGCTTCGCAAGGGATGGTGAAAAAAGTTTTATTACCCGCCACCACACGATGCGATTTTCGTCCACAAAACCAGAGTCGCCCTTGGGTGTCGAGGTACCCCACATCCCCCATGCGATGATAAAAGCCGACGTTGCTGGCATCTGGGATCTTGGCCAGGGCGGTGGCTTCGGCACGTTGGTAATAGGAGCGGGTTGTGTGCGCGCTTTGGACGGCAATTTCGCCGATCTCGCCGGCCTTCAGTTGCAGCGAATCGGTCCACGCCGGGATTGCCGCATCGCTGATCTGGATGATTTTCACGGTCAAGCCAGGCACGGGGCGGCCCACGCACACGCCCGCGCCCTGCTCGGTTTGTTGGCGTGTTTCCCCAAGAATTTCCTTGCTGCCGATCGTGGCCACGGGAAGACACTCCGTGGCGCCATAAGGGGTGAACACCTGTACGCCTGGAGATAACAGCGACACAAAGCGTTGCAGCACCTTGGCGGGCACTGGAGCTCCGGCGGAAATGACCCGTCGGATGGTGGGTAACTTTACCCCCATGGCTTCGCCGTAGCGCCCTACTTGGTTGATCAACGCCGGGGAACCAAACATGTTGGTCACCCCGAAATTTTCGATGGCTTCCAGAATTTTGACGGGATTTACCTGTGCAGGGCGGGTTGGATCCATGTCAGGCAGAATGGCCGTCATACCCAGGGCGGGACCAAATAGCGCGAACAGTGGGAAGGTGGGCAGATCAATTTCGCCGGGCTCAATGCCGTATAACTGTCGTATTTGCTCCACCTGCCGCGTGAAAATCTCATGCGTGTAAACCACTCCTTTTGGAGTGCCCGTGCTGCCGCTGGTAAACAGGATTGCCGCAGTTTCGTCTGGTTCCGGGACGATGGTTTTGAACGCATCTGATCCCAATCCTCCTTGCATCGCCTCGCGCAAGGTATATCCGCCGAATAGCGCGTGATTGCCGACGGTGATTTTGATGGTCAGCGTTTGTTTGGCCCAGCCAAGCAGCAAACGCGCCGCGTGCGCCTTGGGAATGCCGATAAACGCTTCCGGCGATGCCTCGGCCAGACATTTTCCCAGGTTGCGTACGCCAATCCCGGGATCAATCAGTACCGGCACGGCGCCGAGTTTGAACAGGGCAAAGGTCAGCGCAAAGAAGTCCAGGCTGGGCGGGACCATCAATACTGTGCGCGTGCCGCGCCGGATGCCCAGGCTGGCAAAACCACGGGCGAGTTGATCGCTGATCTCGTTGAGTTGCCGAAACGTATAATGCGTATAACTGACCCGCCCTTGCGCGTCGCGCCCCTGTGGAAAAACCACGGCTTGCCGCCATGGCTGATGGGCGGCCATGGCAACCAAGTGTGAGGCAATATTCATCGTTCCAGCCATACTGTGGGCGCATCCTAGCGCAGAGACCGCCGCCAAGAGAATACAAAAGATATTCCCGATCACCGTTTGGTCTGCGTCTTAGCTCTGGGTATGTCTGATTCCATGTGCGCCACAAATATTACTGCTTCGCAAATGCCAAAGTTTGCTGTAAATTATCGCTGCTTACCCGTGGCAAAAGCCTCGGATGGGCACGTTGAATACTCGAATATCTGAATAAATCGGCCCTGCGGGGCGTCACACTAATGGCGACGCGAAAGGATTATAGCTTGCTCAGCGACGAAGCGCTGGTAAAGGCCGCCCAACGGGGCGGAATGCCCGCCTTTGAAGAGCTGGTGATGCGGCATCGGGATAAGGTATATGCCCGCGCATACAGCATGCTTCGGAATGAGGAAGAGGCGGTGGACCTTTCGCAGGAAGCCTGGGTGAAAGGGTGGCAGCGGCTGAAGCAATTCCAGGGGGATTCGACGTTCCTGACCTGGATCACGCGGATTATCATCAACCTCTGCTTGGATCACCTGCGCAAACAAAAACGGCAACGAGCCGAGTCCATCGAGAGTTTGGATGAAGAAAACGGCGGGGTGGAACGTCAAATGCCCGTGGTGAACGTTAATCCGACGGAGGGCTTGGAACGACAGGAACTCCGCGTGAGAATAGATCGGGCGCTGGCGTTAATGACGCCGGAACACCGGACGGTGTTGGTCCTGCATGAATTTGAAGAGTTGGAATATCGGGAAATCGCCAAACGAATGGAATGTTCGATTGGCACCGTGATGTCACGCCTGTTTTATGCGCGTCGCAAGATGGCGACCCTGCTGGCAGGCTACAAACGAGACGAATTACAGTCATGAATCGCGAAGAACAAATCAGAGTGATGGCTTACTTGGACGGGGAACTGACCCCGGCAGAATCCAAGCAAGTGGAGTTGTGGCTGGCCACTAGTCCGGACGGCCAAGGTCTGGCGGCGGAGTTGCGCCTGACGCGTGAAGCCCTGCGCGGTAATGAAACCAGCGTCAAGGTGCCGGAAAGCCCGGAGTTTTATTGGAGCAAAATCCAGCAAGCCATTGAACGGGAAGAGCGCCAGACGGTACCGGTCTCCCAGCCTTGGTGGGTCATGCTGCGCCGCTATCTCAAGCCGATCTCCGGCTTTGCCTTGTTTATGTTGCTCGCGATGGGCAGCACTGAATTCTGGATGACCGGTGCCCGATATGAAGCGGTCGAAGTCGAAAACATGTCTGAACACACCCAGTCCTTATCGTTTCACAATCAAGCGGAAAGAATGTCGGTGGTGTGGATTGTCAACCGCGACACCGAGGAGGCCGAGAGTGCCGATCCCGAAGATGAGATGACGAACGAGTAACCGTGTGAACAGTTCAGGGAACACATGCCGGGGTCGGTGGGTCTGCTTGCTCCTGATGGCGGTGATGGGGTTGGCCTGCGCCGTTCAAGCAGGTGATTTGAAGATTGACGCCAAGTTAGTGTGGGGCACCAATGCGGATAAGTCTCCCGATTCCGCTCATAAGCCCGTGTCCGCTGATCTCGCCAAAAAACTCGTTAAAATTTTCAAATGGAAAAATTACTTCGAGGTGAAAGCCGTTCAGGAATCCGTTCCCAACCGCTCGACTAAACGGATCCACATGAGCAAGAAATGCGAGCTTGAAGTCACCGAGATGGAAGGGCCGAAGGTGGAGGTCAAACTGTATGGCGAGGGCAAGCTGGTCACCAAAACGGTGAAATCCCTCTACAAAGGTGACTTCCTGACTTTAGGCGGCGAAGACAAGGGTGACAACTCCTGGTTCATCGTCATCACCCTGCTGGAAGACAAATAGCCGGCTGATTGGCCGCCTCGTCCACCCTAGTTATTCTTTCCTTTCACGCGGCCAATTCTCTGTTGGCCTATCCGCACCAAGGACGTGTGCGCTTGGAATCCTTACCGGAGTACAGCGAGACGAAGCGGCGGGCCAGCTTGACGTTTTCGACAATCTGCCAGTCAAACATCCCCACCAGCGCAAAATCCGCTCCGCTGGAAAAGGCGTAAGGTAAACCCAAACGGGGAGGAACCGCGCCGGCCGCGAGAATTTTGAAGGCGATCCACGGTTTCTTCACGGTGGCCATAAAATCCACCACCGCCTTGGGATCGCTGCACCAGGAATTGTCGTGTGCGCCTAATGCGCCCGTTTCATCGGCTCTTGGCGCGGTGTAGTATTCGTGCGTGTGCAGGGTTTTTTGGTAGAAATCCACGTCGTGTCCGGCTTTGACACTTTCGACAATCACCCGTAGATCGTGCGCGGCTACGCCGGCAATGCGCTTCTTGGATTTAATCAATTCCACCATCTCGCCAACTTTTTCAAACTCGTTATTGTTCAGCAGGCCCTCGGCGGCGTCGCCATTGACATGCACGCCGGCGGCGCCCTCGTCCACCGCGCGGTTGATCTGGGAATAGCCTTTCTTGGGATCGAGCCGCACTTGGGCAAACCATTTCATTTTACCACCATTTTTCCAATGGTTGAAAATGGACGTGTTATTATCCTGCACGTAGGTGTTGATGGCGTTGATCCCGTTGGCCTCGGCCAGTTCCAGCGTCTCACGGATTTTGGATTCCGTATTATAATGCTTCATCAGGGCGGACACGTAGCCCAGATCGCGCGAATGCGACCAACCGGAAATCAAGTTACCACCCAGCATCATCCGGCTGAATTCTTGTCCGGCGATTTTGCCCAGCGGGAGCGTTTCCTTCGCAACCGCAGTTCCCGGCGTGGGGGCGGCGGGAGCGGCGGACGGCTGGGCATTCAAGCTGAGGGGGACGGCGGCGGAAGCAAGCAAGGAGGCTTTCATAAAGCCCCGGCGGCTGACAGGCGAATGGGTACTCATAATTTTTGTAGAAACTAGCATTCCGCCACCCGGCAGCAAGCGAAAAAATGGATTTGGCAGCAGTTAACCACCAAATCATCGAATCACCCTTTGCCTACTTATTTTTGCGTTTTTGATGGTTTCGCCCGAGCAGCCTTAATACCAACCAAAGAAACTAACCGGTCACGAAAATCTTCATATGCGGCGGAATGGATGGTGCTAATGGCTTGCAGTTCGAAAAAGCGCGTTGTCGTCGGCGACTTTTCCCTCGCCATCGCCAAATCCAAATTGGAAACATTATAAATGGTCCAAAACTCAACGCACCCATTTTGCTTGGCACTCTGATGGCTTTTTTCAGCCTCGCCAAGCCGATTCCAAATATTAGACTTATCGGCACCACCCTTGATTTCGATGGCTACAATATTCTTCGTAGTGGCAGACGAAATTTCTTCTTGAATACGAATGTCCGGATCCGAGCCAAAGATGATTCGCACTTTGCGCTTAGAAGCGTTTAACAACTCCAGCAAATTCCCTTGCTTGGCACGCACCGCATGAGCCACCACTTGCTCGATCAAATTAAACACCACTTGGTTGGCCTCTTTACCAATTTGCGTGTTGCGGCTACCGCGCATCTGCGGTCCCAAGGTTAACAATGTAAGGTTGTCCAACAGTTGAAGCGAAATTTTGGCAAAGCCAATCAGGCTCGCCATCTCTGATGCGCGTTGGATTAAAGCCTGACACAGCGGTTCCAATTCGGACTTAATCCGGCTCGAAATTTCACCTTTAGCTTCCATGCTTTCAAATCGCGCCAGCTTGCTCTTCTGATAAAATTCCTTTTGGCTGAATCCCAGCAGCAAACGATAATAACCCAACAAACGCGGATTCTTTGTTAACAACAATGGGGTGGCAAACAACAGCTCGCCACGGACTCCCCGGCTGGCCAAGTTCGCCAAATCAGCGGCAGGAGCGAATTGGTCTAGTTCATCGTTTAACGCCTTGATTTCAAGGGTTTGAACAGTAGCACAGAGTGCTTCCTGCAAAAATATTTTTCGCTGGTTTTCAAGCTCGCTTGCGATGCTTGCCTGGAGTTTCGAGGAGGGCAACCTGATGTTCATATTCAATGGGTGGATAATTAGAACCGTTGGCAGGCCGTGCGGGACCATTTCTGGCTAATAATTGTTCAGCTTCCGCAGCATAGTGTGAATTGAGTTCAACCCCGATATATTTACGATGCAACCGTTGGCAAACCAGCCCTACCGTGCCCACTCCGGAAAATGGGTCGAGCACCTTATCTCCTGGTTGAGTGGCAGCCAAAATGCATGGCTCCACCAATTCTTGCGGGAACGAGGCGATATGAGTCCCGATGGAAGGAGTGGTATTAATGCTCCAGACCGTGCGCCGATTGCGCTGTTTTCCATCCTCCGTTGGTTCCATCACCGCATTTGAATGATAGGTATATTGCTCTTCCTTGGTTAGCATGAACAAATACTCATGTGCGCGGGTGGGACGGTCTTTGACACTTTCCGGCATGACATTGGGTTTATGCCAGATAATGTCACTGCGCAAATACCACCCATTTGCTTGCAGCATGAAAGCCAACCGCCACGGCACGCCTATCAAATCCTTGTCTTTCAGTCCGGGCGGGTTGTCCGGTCGAACTGCCATGGCTCGGTTTGGATTTTTTTTATCGGGTGCCCGCCAGCCACGATTACCACTGGTGTAGCCATCACCGATATTGATCCATACAATTCCATCTGGTTTCAGCACGCGGTGAATTTCAGAAAAAACCTGTGTCAGGTTGTGTAAATATCCATCCAAGGTGGACTCTAAACCGATTTGGCCTGGAATGCCATAATCACGCAATCCCCAATACGGCGGCGAAGTGATAACACATTGAACGAAGTTATCCGGTAGGCGCGACAAAACCTCCCGCACGTCGCCCTCCAATAGCCACGTATCCTCAGTCTCCTCAAACTCAATCGGTGAGGGAGTCAATATCTTCCGCACATTCATTCGCACATCAATCTCAAAAGCTAAATCTAACCGCTAGTTAGGAGGGACGTCAATGCCAAGCACACCGCTTGAACTTTGAATTGTCGCCACAGGCTAATCCTTGCTGTCCGTGAGCCATGCCAGCGTGAATCGCGCAAACACCAGGCGGTTGGCACCATCGGTTTCAAACAGGCAGCCGATCATGCCATCGGGAAGCCTGGTTAACACGGAATAGGCGAAACTGGCCGGCCACAAGACCTTTTTGACGGGCCAGGTTTTCGCTTCGTCGTAACTCAGATAAACCGTGCCGTTCTCGCGTTTGGCACTGTCGGGGCCGGAGTAAAGGATGCGACTTTTTTCCGCTACTGCGGGAAAACTGTAGCGCAGGATCGAGGCCATGCAGCCGGGATCGCGCAAGGCCGGCTCCTCTTCAATCTTCGACCAGGTTGCGCCGCTATCCTGGCTGACCGCAATTTTGCGCACCGCTTTGCCGCCCCATTTTCGGCTGTTTAACATCACCTTGCCATCTGCCAATTCCACCATTTGCACCTCGTTGACGAGGCTGACTTCGCCACCTTTACGGTTGGGTACCCGGCAGCCCGGCGCCGACTGACCCAGTTGCCAGGTCGCGCCGCGATCATCACTAAATGCCGAAAGGACATTCCAAACGCCAAATGGCCCTTCGTTGAAAGGAATAATCAACCGGCCCGGTTGCGGTCCCTTGTGGAGCTGAATACCAATACCTGGACCACTGGCCAGGATGGTGACATTTTGCGCGTGTTTGGTGGTGCGCGTGACATCCATCGGCTTGGACCAGGTCACCCCGTCGTCATCGGAATGAATCACGTAATTGCGCACAACCGAAGGGCCATCCAACCCGGGCTGGAGCTTGCCGCTGCGCTCGGAGATATTCGCCGGATAGGATTGATACATGACCAGCACCCGGCCGGTTTGTGCTTCAACCACGGCGCACGGATTATTCAGGCAGTTGGCTCCGTCATCGGCAATGATTGCCAGCGCGCCCCAGGAGCAACCGCCATCGGAGCTGCGCTTGAGGATGAGTTTGTTATTCGCCTGGTCCGCATGGGCCGAACGGCCTTCCGCCATGGCCAGCACGGTTCCCTTTTTGGTCACCACCACCGAGGGGATGCGGATGGATTTGAACGTATCCTTGCCAGCCAGGAAGACATCTGAGAAAACGGGCTCTGCCGCCATCGTTCCCCCGGTCACCACACTTGTCACCAGACAAATTGTGGCCGCGCGCAACCTCTGCAAGAACCTGAAACGCAGCGTCGCCAGCGGATTCATTTCAATCAGGGTATCCGTCTGGATGCGTGCAGTGCCAATCCCAAGCCGTGGAAACGATCGCCTCCAGCGTGGGGTACTTCGGCACCCAGCCCAATTCGCGGCGTGCCTTATCGGCAGCGGCCACCAGACGCGGCGGATCGCCCGGACGGCGCGGCTTTTCAAGCGCCGTGATCTTCTTGCCGGTAACTTTCTCGCACATCTGAATCACCTGGCGCACGGAATAGCCATCGCCGTTGCCCAGGTTGTAGAAGCCGGATTTGCCTGGTTGCAGCGCCAGGATATGCGCCAGCGAAAGATCAATGATATGAATATAATCCCGGATGCAGGTGCCGTCCGGCGTGGGATAATCCGTGCCGAAAATTTCACAGTGGGTTTTCTGCCCTTGCGCCACCTTGAGCACGTTGGGGATGATATGCGATTCAATGCGATGGTGCTCCCCAAACTGGCGGCTGGCGCCGGCGGCGTTAAAGTAGCGAAACGCTACAAACTCCAGGCCGTGCAATTGCTGGTACCACAGGAGGATTTTTTCAAACATCAGTTTGGATTCGCCATACGGATTCACCGGGCGCTGTGGCAACACCTCGGTCATCGGCATGATTTCCGGCATCCCGTAGGTGGCGCACGTGGAACTGAACACGAACTTTTTCACTCCGGCTTCCACGCTGGCATCCGCCAGGTTCAAGGCGCTGGCCACGTTATTGCGGAAATACTTGGAAGGATTGGTCATGGATTCTCCCACCAAGGCGTTGGCGGCAAAATGAATGACTGCTTCCGCGCCGGAATCTTTGACCGCCCGCGCGAGCCCGGCGCGATCCGCGAGATCGCCCTGCACAAACGTGGCGCGCCGATCCACCGCCGACCGGTGGCCTTCGCTTAGATTGTCCCATACGGTGACTGCGTATCCAGCGTTGAGCAGTTCTTCCACGCACACCGATCCAATATATCCGGCTCCGCCGGTGACGAACACATTCATGGGAAAACGTTAGACGTCCCAAGCCAGAGCGTAAAGCCGATAATTGTGGTGCCCCACTACCCGCCCCGTCCTTATACCAGGGCCGAGATATTTAAAAAAAATTCATTTTGTGCTGGCCAAAAGGCGTTTTGACCTGTAAACAGTGCCGGATTTTGGCGGCGTTGAACCGCCACCGGCGGGTTTGGTATGGTGCCCGGCGGTATCCCGATGGTAACATAACACTGAAATAGAAATAAAATGGCTACTGCTCCAACAAACAACAAGAAGCTCCTCGCCTGGGTCGAGGAGATGGTCAAACTGTGTAAACCCGCGAATGTCCACTGGTGTGACGGCACCCAGGCGGAGTACGATAAACTCTGCCAGTTGATGGTGGACCATGGCACGTTCACTAAACTGGACGAAAAGTTGCGTCCGAATTCCTTCCTGGCGCGTTCGCATCCCAGCGACGTCGCCCGTGTGGAAGACCGCACGTTCATTTGCTCCAAGACCAAGGAGGAAGCCGGTCCCAATAACAATTGGGCCGATCCGGTTGAGATGAAGCAGAAGATGGTGGCGCTGTTCGACGGTTGCATGGCCGGACGCACGATGTACGTGTTGCCGTTCTCCATGGGGCCGCTGACTTCGCCGATCCGCAAGATCGGCATCGAGATCACCGACTCTCCCTATGTCGTGGTCAACATGCACATCATGACCCGCACCGGTACGGCGGTGTTGCAGAACCTTGGCGATGGCGAGTATATCCCCTGCATGCATTCGGTGGGTGCTCCGTTGAAGCCCGGGCAGGCAGACGTGGCTTGGCCGTGCGAGCCTGATCCGCAGAAGAAATATATTGTCCATTTGGTGGAAGAACCCGCGATCTGGTCGTATGGCTCGGGTTACGGTGGCAACGCGTTGCTCGGCAAAAAGTGCCTGGCGCTGCGCATCGCCTCTGTGGTGGCCAAGCGCGAAGGCTGGATGGCCGAGCACATGCTCATCCTGGGCATCACCTCGCCGGCCGGCAAGAAATACTATGTCGCCGCCGCGTTCCCGAGTGCCTGTGGCAAAACCAATCTCGCCATGATGCAGCCGAGCCTGCCGGGCTGGAAAGTCTCCTGCCTGGGTGACGACATTGCCTGGATCCGGGTTGGCCAGGATGGCCGCTTGTACGCGATGAACCCCGAGACCGGTTTCTTCGGGGTCGCCCCGGGGACTTCCGCGAAGTCGAATCCGAACGCCCTCAAGGCCTGCGCCAAGAACACGATCTTCACGAACGTGGTGCTTACGCCCGAAAACGACATCTGGTGGGAAGACATGGGCGTGCCGGCTCCGGCCAAGGGTATTGACTGGGAAGGTAAGGAATGGACTCCGGCGTCCGGTCGCAAGGGTGCCCATCCTAACTCCCGCTTCACTGCTCCGGCGGGCCAATGCCCGGTCATTGATCCGGATTGGGAAAAGCCGGAAGGCGTGCCGCTCTCGGCGATCCTGTTCGGCGGACGACGTCCGTCCACCATCCCGCTGGTGAACGAGGCGTTCTCTTGGGAACACGGCGTTTTCATGGGGGCCGCCTGCGGCTCTGAAACCACCGCCGCCGCCTTGGGCAAGGCCGGGGTGCTCCGCCGCGATCCGTTCGCCATGCTGCCGTTCTGCGGCTACAACATGGCGGATTACTTCGCTCACTGGATGTCCTTCGCCAAGCGGACGGACCGTTCCAAGCTGCCGAAAATTTACTTCGTCAACTGGTTCCGCAAGAGCCCGCAAGATAAGTGGTTGTGGCCGGGTTACGGTGACAACAGCCGCGTGCTCAAGTGGGTTTGCGAACGCGTGGAAGGCACCGCTAAGGCGGAACAGACGCCGATTGGCAATCTGCCCGCTAAGGACGGGCTCGACCTGGCTGGCCTGAACATGCCAGCCGAAGACCTCAGCCAGCTTTTGTCCGTGGACAAGGAAGGCTGGAAGAAGGAAGCGGATGAAATCGCCAACTACTACAAGGTCTATGGCGCGCATCTGCCGGTCGAATTGACCAAGGAACTCGAAGAGCTGAAGAAGCGCTTGGGTTAATTTCAGCCAAGCCAGTTTTCACAAACCCGCGCTGGATTCCGGCGCGGGTTTTTTCGTGACGACACGCCTTCCGGATCCGCCCTTCCAAGGTTTGAGTTTGCCTGTTTTTCGCTCTTGTTCCACCTGGCGAAGGATGTTTTTAGCGGCGCGATCCACTTCGTCCTTGGTTACTCCGTATTCCTGATAAATGCTGAGGGGTGCCATGAAGTCAACCTAGGCCGCCTCTTGCATGGCGGCGGAAAAGTCCTTGAAGCGTCCACTCGCGACTTGGTGTTCGATGGCCTCCGCCAGTGGTTTAGCACGGCGCCGATGATGGCACGGTAGGCCGCCAGAAGGTGTGAAAACTGGCGGTAAGTCCGACTTGGTGGGCGACGTTAAACGCCTGTTATCAGAGGCTATTATGCTGGTTGACGTGAACTGCGCCGCAGTTGGAAACGCAGCGGAACTTTCTGTGGCTCCTGACCTATGAAACGCCGCTGGATCCAAGCGAATGGTTCGCCCAAACCGTTCAACCCTCCTCGGCGTGAGGCTTAACTGCGGCTTTTAGTTAATCCGTTCGCGGTGGATCTCTTTATTGACTATCAAACTGCCAGGGTTTGATCCCGAATCCCGGTCTTGACCGCTCCATACGCTGGATTTAGTCTGCTTCACTATGATCGTAAGTCGAACCGTAATGCTCCCTAACCGCCTCGCGGCCAGTCTGGCGGCAGGGAGCGCGATGGCTAAAAAAACCAATTTCCTATCAGTTAATCAAAAGCAGATGCCTCCCCACACCACATCATCGCACAAAACCAAAAGAATCATGATCCTGCCTACAAGTTTTTTAATTTTATTAATGGCAGTGGGATGCCAATTTACCCAAGCGTATGCCGATGACGGCTATCGCCTGTGGATGCGTTATGACCCAATCCCAGATTCAGCACGATTAAGCCAATGCCGTAATACCTTTGCCGCGCTGCTGATCGCCACCGGGTCGCCTACCGAAGATGCGATAAAAAACGAACTCTTGATTGGCATCGGCGGATTGACCAAAGGCACAATACCCTTGGTCAATTCGGTCGATCATGACGGGATCCTCGTGATAGGGACGCCGCAAAATTCTCCCCTGATCGCAAGTTTACCTTGGGTAAAGGAAATTGAGGCCTTGGGGCCGGAAGGATATTCTATCCGCTCCATAAAAATGAACGGTCACGCCGTGACCGTGATTGCCTCAACGGGAAAGCTGGGCGAGCTTTACGGAAGCTTTGATTTGTTGCGCCGCATTCAAACAGGATTATCTGTCACAGATCTGGCCATCAACGAACAACCAAAACTCAAGCTGCGCCTGCTAAACCATTGGGATAATTTAAACGGGAAAATCCCCAATGGATATTCAGGGAAATCAATCTGGACATGGAGCCCCACCCCACTTGATGAGAGCCGCGTGCGCGATTACGCACGGGCCAATGCGTCCATCGGGATCAATGGGACTGTGCTGAATGACGTCAATGCGAATAGCTTATATCTGGATGCCAAAAAATTGAAAAGAGTTCAGGAAATAGCAAAAATCCTTCGCCCTTATGGGATTCGCGTCTATCTGAGTGCTAAATTCTCTGCACCAGTTGTTCTGGGCGGCCTGAACACGGCCGATCCACTGGATTCAAATGTCATAGTCTATTGGAAGAAAAAGGCCGACGAAATTTATGCATTAATCCCTGATTTTGGCGGGTTTTTGGTCAAGGCGAATAGCGAGGGACAGCCTGGCCCGTTGACGTACCACCGTACACATGCCGATGGCGCTAACATGCTGGGAAATGCGCTGGCTCCACATGGGGGCATCGTTATATGGAGAACGTTCGTGTACGACAAAAGAGGTGGAGGGAGGGACGGAGATCGGACCGCACAAGCCTACGATCAATTACATGGCTTCGACGGACACTTCGCATCGAACGTCATGTTGCAGGTCAAAAATGGACCGATCGACTTTCAACCAAGGGAGCCCTTTAACCCTCTTTTTGGCGCCATGCCTAAGACGCCACTAATGGCCGAAGTGCAAATCGTTCAAGAATATACCGGAGAGGGCAAGATGTTGGTGTATTTGGGAACCATGTGGAAGGAATTCCTCCAAGCAGACACCTTCGCCCAAGGTCCCGGATCAACGGTAACCAAGGTGCTGGAAGGTCAGTTGTCCCCGCAAAAGCTCACCGGCATGGCTGGGGTGGCAAACGTGAGCGACATTCGCAATTGGTGTGAACATCCCTTCGCCCAGGCCAATTGGTATGCCTTCGGTCGCCTCGCTTGGAACCCCGAACTCGGGGCAGAGGATATTGCCCGGGAGTGGGTTCACATGACGTTTAAATCCGATACCGAGACGGAACAAAAAATTGTTAAAATCATGATGGAGTCTCACGAAGCATTCGTCTCTTACGAAACTCCCATCGGCTTGACGCATCTTATGGGACATCCGTCGCATTATGTCCCCAAACCATCAAGTCGCATGCTTTACCATTGCGCCGATAAAATCGGCCTTGGGTTTGATCGCACCAGCACCGGCAGTACGGGCATAGACTGTTATCAGTCAGGCGCACGGGATTTGTTTGCCAATCTTAAGACGTGCCCGGAAAATCTGCTGCTCTGGTTTCATCACATACCATGGGATCATCGAATGGCCTCGGGCAAAACGATGTGGGACGAGTTGTGCCTCCACTACCAATCCGGCGTCAATTGGGTACACCAGACGCGGAAGGTGTGGGATGGATTTTCGGGCACCATAGATCCCGAGCAACAGCGCCTCGTCGCTCAACTTTTAGCCATTCAGGAAAAGGACGCGGAGCACTGGAGAAATGTCTGCCTAACCTACTTCCAGACCTTCTCAAAGCGCCCCTATCCGGACCATGTCAAGGTCATACCAGAGGAAGGACATTAGTCATCCAGCCAATCGACATGGCCTGACACCATCGCATTATCAGGCGCACCTATCGGTTTCCCATCGGTTGACACCCAGCGAGAAAACGCGCATTCTGACTTCATGCAGCGAACTGAAAATTCATGCTCAAGAACAGCCCCGCATCAAGTCGGTGGTAGTGGTAACGTCCCCAAAAATCGAATTCTTATCAATTCCATGGCTTTGCAATTGAAATACACCGGTATGAATGCCAGGCACCATCACACTCTGCGCAAAAGCAGGTGGGTATTCGGTATCGTCCTTAGCCTGGTTTTGGGATGGGCCATGCCCACGATTGCGGCTGTGAATCCGCGCTGGTCTTTTGAGGCGGATGGCGCGCTTCGTTGTGAATTAAACGGACGGGTTGCCTTGCCGGACAAGCCAGTCGAATTGGTAACCCATGGCAAGCGTGTCATCATGCGTATTTCCTTTCCTGCAGATGATGGCAAAGCTGCGTATGTCAAGGGACCGGAAGTGCAGTGGCCGATTTTTAAACGCGACGTGCGGGACAAGTCCCTGAAGATCCCTGGCCAGGACACGCGCGGCACAGACTTGCCTGACATCCTGGTCAATGGCGTGTCTTGGGTGCCGAGTCAGCGTACGGCCTATCGCTATGACGGCTTCTTCCATGTGTTGTATGCACCCCAAAAAGGGGTTCGTGCCACCCGCACACTTTTTCCCTCGATTGAACAGCGCATGGCCCTGCAGGCCTGGACCCTTGAAAACATGCTGTCTGAACCCCTGAAGATCCAGGTGCCGTCTGTGCAGGCGATCCTGTGGAGGCGCAAGGCGGTAACCGATCAGGATTGGCTGGTGGAGTATCGGGTGACAGGTGTGGCACAACAGACGCTTCAACCCGGAGAGAGCGTGCAATTTGCTGTGGCCTACACTGCGCGTGCGGCGGCTGATCCGCCTTTGGTGATTGATCTGGCCCGGGAGAAGCAGGCCCATGCGGATCGGGTCCGGTATGCGCTGAGTCACTTGAAGTTGGTGACTCCGGATGCCCTGTTAAACCATACCTTTGAATGGGCCAAGGTGCGGATCCTGCTGTCCAATATTGAAACCAAAGCCGGTCTCACCAGCACCACCGGGAGCATGGCCTATTACTGTGGTTTTTGGGCCAACGACAACGCCGAATATGCCAGCCCGCTGGTCCCGCTCCTGGGCAGTGCCGATCTGGAAGAGGGGATTGATACCATGTATCGCGTGTGGCTCAAGGATATTGCCCAATATGGCCTGCAGGACAAACAGATCACCGGGTCCTTTGAAAGCTACAATCTGAAGCCCTATCAACGGGGCCGGGGGGACGAAGCCATGATCCTCTATGGCCTGTCACGCTACCTGCTGACCCTGGCAGACCCGACGCGGGCCGAGGAGATGTGGCCCCTGATTGTGCGGTGCGTGGATTATCTGAAGATGAACCTGAATTCAGCCGGTGTGATTGCCTCACGCACCGATGAGCTGGAGGGGCGATTGCCCACGGGCCAGGCCAACCTGAGCACCAGTGCACTGGCCTATGGCGGCCTGCAGGTGGCGGCCCGGTTGGGCCGCGCCCTAGGGAAGACGCCCCAAGCAGATCAGTTTGATCAGTTTGCCCAGGGCTTGGCTCAGTCCATCGAAACCTGCTTTGGGGCACCGGTCCAAGGGTATGAAACCTACCGCTATTATGCAGGGGGTGACCTTCTGCGGGGCTGGATCAGCCTGCCGTTGGTGGTTGGCCTGAAGCCGCGCCAGACCGGGACTTTGGATGCCCTGTTCTCTGATAAGTTGTGGTTGGAGAAGCCGGAGACCCTGGAGGTCAATCTCAAGGCCGTGTCCACTGAAAGCAGTACCAAATGGGCCAGAGAGACCTACTATGCGTTACTGGCCGCGTTCAAGTCAGGTCGCACTGACTTGGCCCTGGCCAAGACCCGTATTGTGCTGACAAGTCATATGCTGGGCCATGGAGGCCCCTTTGCCGATGAGGACGACATTGACCTGCTGAGTCCTTCCGTCCTGTATGCCCGGGTCATCACCGAAGGCCTGTTTGGCATTGAGCCGCTGAGTTTCCACAGCTTTCAATGGACACCGCGACTGCCCGAATCATGGCCCATGATGCAGTTGAATGCGATTCAACTCCTGGGTCGCCAACTGGATCTACAGGTCTCACGCCAGGGGGCCGATATTCTGGTACGGGTATTGGAGCATGGGAAAGAATTAATGTCTCAGACCGGCAAACAAGGCAGCGTGTTTGAGGTTAAACTAACCGCCTCGCGGCCAGTCCGGAGGTAGAGAGCGCGATGGCTAAAAAAACAATTTCCTATCAGTCATAGCCCCAATTGTCGCCGGACTGGCTCGATGCGGTAACAGACTCAGCTCTCACCAATGCGTACCCGACCGCCGCGCGTCACTTGGCGGGCGGCGGATGATTCAGGAGTTTTTCAAACCTCAGGTACAACCCGCGGGCGGCCAGGTCATTGGTGAACTCGACAATGCCGTGGTGCAGATGGGCACAGTTCAACATGCCGTGCTCCGTCAAGGTGGCTCCGTAAGGGCCGGAATCCGGGCAGGTCGGCATCCGCTCCAGGAAGGATTCGTTCACCAGGTTGCTGACTTGAATAGCGGCGTTCGGTTTCAGATGGTGGCGCTCCCGGTACGCTTCACAGGCCACCAGGAACTGCTGCTGGTTCAGAAAACAAGTGTTTTCGTAGGGGCTGAGATGTGTCCGTGCTTTGACAAATTGGGGCACTATGATGGCCACGAGCAAACCGGCCGACGCGATGTATGAAACCACGCGCAGCCAAAACCCTTTGTCCCGCTTTTCTTTAACCTGGCTCATAAACTGCTAAATTTCTTTCAGGCACATTGAATGTTTTCACTGGCCGCGTTATGGTAAAAACCTTACTCAGGTCAGGTTATGAATTGCCAGGCGCGAGGTTTTCCAACTTGGTAAGCCACGCGCCAAAATGAGGGCACTTTGCACGCAAATGGGTTAGGCCAATTGCGGCCGCGGCGGGAGCCCCGACGCGGACCTTGCTCCGCTCGTAAACCGGAACATGGTGAATAATGCGCTTGCTGGGTGCGGTCGTTGAACCTTCGTTAATGTCCTCGGGCTTTAAGTGGCGGACCTCTTTGGTCAGGTCGGCAATGCCCTTTTCGGAGTTGGTGATGCGCCGCTGCAGCTCGCTCAGATCGCAATAAAGCAGCGCTTCAAACTCATGGAGTTGAATGAACGGCAGGAATCTCGGTTCGCCAAACTCAGTCTCCAGCGCCCGTTCCAGAACGGCAACGCGTTCAGCCGGTTCTTTTTTGTTACGCGCCTCGGACCATCCCGGAAATTCTGAAGGCAGGGCATACAGGTCCACCATGGTGGTAAAGCGCGCTTCGGGATGGTGGTCCGCTTTCATCAACCGGACGAGATCCCCTTTGATTTTTGCAAAATCAAGAATTCCCCCGCGCTTTCCTAATTTGCGATTGGTAACCACAACCCGAGGCCGGACCTCGATGGCGTAACCGGCGAGATGCGGCTTTAACGCCAGGTCCGCAAACTCTTTTTCAGCCTGACCCTCGACGGTGATGTACAGGCGCAACCATTTCATCACGGCAAGCCTCCCAGTTCGTTTTTCTCCCAAAGCTGTCCCAAGGTATATTCCTTGAGCCATTCCTGGAGTCTTTCGGGCTTTTGCCGCTCAAACAGAGTCTCGCCGTCACGATGATTGACCACGATGACCTGGTCGGGGGACAACTCATCCAGCAACAGGGAAGCCTGCGTGGACACAATCAACTGGGAGCGTTCGGCGGCCTCATGAAGGAGACTGGCGAGCAGCTTGATGGCGTAAGGATGCAACCCCAGCTCCGGCTCATCAATGATGATGGTTGAAGCGGGATTTGGCTGGAGCAGCAACGAGGCGAGGCAAATGTAACGCAAGGTGCCGTCTGAAAGTTGATGCGGATAATAGAGCAGATCGGAATAGCGATCCTTCCAGAGCAACTGCGTCTGGCCGGGAGAGACCTCTTTAAGCACAAACGCGCCAAAGAAAGGCGCGACCTGGCGGACGGTCTCCTCAATTTGCGCGTAGTTCTGCGGGTGCGCGGTGGACATCTTCAGCAAAAACGCGGCGAGATTGGCCGCATTGCCGTGCAAGGTATCGTTGTCCACCGTGTTGCACAGTCCCATGACCGGGGCGGAAGGTGAGGTGTCGTGGAAGTGGTAAACTCTCCAGTCACGAATAGTTTCCTTGACCCATTGTTCGCTAGCAGTCCCTATTTTTCGGACAAGCGCGCTTTCCTTGTGGCCGCTGCCTTGATCGTTCATGATAGCGCCGAACCGCGGTCCATCAAACGGCGCGGATTCTTGGGCAAAGAACAGCGACCGATCATCCGCCGCTTTAAGGGTAAATTGGTACTCATTGCGGCCAAATTTAAGATGCGCCTTGAATTCAGGCGTAACCTTCATGCCTTGGAAAAGAAAGGCATCCGCACGGCCGCGCGCACTCACATAATTTTGAAGTCCCTTATTCGGATCCATCAGGTGGCCAAGCAATTCAAAAAAGCGAATGAAGTTGGTTTTGCCCGAGCCGTTGGCGCCAATCAGAACATTCAAGCCATTGCGCAGCCGGAAATTATTCAGCTCACGGATGGATTTATAGCCAACGAGAGTAATTTCCTCCAGGGGGCGGCGTTCGGAATTGCTCATGATTCAATCAGGTTTTCAAAGTTAGTGGTGTCAAACATGAGGCGCTGGCAGGTTTCCTCAATGAGAACTGATAGAAATTTACTTTTGGGCACTGTTCATGCCTTCACTGGCCGTGTTACGGCAAAGGAGCTTTGCTTTTGGCTCATATTCATGTGGCCGAGCCTACGCCCACACCGGTTGGGGAATCAAGGGTGATTTTTTCCGGGTAAGTTGGTTTCCGGGGCGAACCGGCGGTGAACTGGAAAACCCGAACTCCGATGCCTCGGTTTTGGGTGAGGCAGGTGCATCAAGCAAAAGCTCCAAACGTTTGGGTACCGACGGGCGGGCTCTACCTGGTCCGCGACGACAGTATCCTGAGTTGCGTGAACGTAACCAGCAAACTGGCCGTGATGCGGTCAAACGGGATTTCTTATCCAACTGGCGGTTGCAACCGACGACTCAACTTTCCAGGGGCTTGCGAACAATGGAATACGTATTGAATGAAAACGCTCTTATTATCATCACCAAAATAATGGATCTACGCACCGAGGGATTGGATTTTCTTTTTCGCGTGCTGCCACAGTATCCCCGAAGTTGGATTTGCCATGAAACGGGCCTTGCGGGCACGCAACTCCGCGACCACAGCGGGAGAATCCGCCAAGCAGTTTGGATCTTCCGCGATTGAGTTCCATAAATCTTCAACCAACCGCAACCGTTCAGCGACTGGCAAAGATCGTAATTCGTCTATCGCAATCATAGCGCAACTCTAATTCAATGGGCAGGAACGCGCAAGCGGGCGTTTTGAATAATTAATTGGGAATTGGTTTTGTTGGCCATAGCCCCCCATTGTCGCCGGACTGGCTGCGATGCGGTAACAGACTCAGCTCTCACCAATGTGTGCCCGCCCGCCGCGCGTCACTTGGCGGGCGGCGGATGATTCAGGAGTTTTTCAAACCTCAG
>JBAXGN010000107.1 GCA_037139415.1 Verrucomicrobiota bacterium
TTTCTTATCCTCTCAGCTATCGTCGGCCACTTACACGAAAATATTTATAGCCTCTTCTTGGGTTTGTGACTGGCAGAACTTGAGATAACCAGTAAATTTCTGCCGTTTATTTGTGTCATCCACCCATTCAGCCCCGACGCGCTCTGTTCCCTTCAGTTTCGCAATTAAAACTGGCAGGGAATTTGTCCCCATGTTCCTCAAAGCAATGGCAATCTCTTTATTGGGTGTGGTGAATGCTCCTTTCCTCTCCTTGACGGGCTGAATTATCCTATTTAACAATTCACCTGCGGACATTTCCTGGTAGCTGAGTTCGAAACTCTGCTTACGGTGTTTAGTTGGTTTGGACAGGAGGAACACGGCCGACATCAGGACTGCAATCAGCGTTAGAAGCGTCACCAAAGTTTTCTTCGTGAAGTTCATGGTGGCGATTCTGCACTAAAATCATCTTGGAGTCTATCATAAAATCCCTTCGCGCAAAATCGCAAAACCGCTGGAATAAATGATTCAATTTGTTCGGACTGCGCTGGGCGGTTTGGTCTTTTTTGGGGGTGCTCTCGAAACAATGGGTAACGCATCATTACAGGTTACTGAGACACGTTTATTATCGAGATGCGTGGTTACAACGCCTGCCTGCTCAAGCAGTGCCTTTTCGATTAAATTTATTATCTGCTCTCTTGGAATAGGCTGCCCTGGATTCACGGTGATTCGTCTGCCAATATATTGGTTTCGCGCACCACGCATAAGACGCGAATCAAGTATAAGTTCTGATTCCAAGAGTAATCCATAAACCTCAAGGACTTCGGCTACATTAGCATTTACAAAATCTATCGTGCCTGCTCGGCGATTGTCTTTGGGTGGACCATTTTTATAATCAGCAAACACGACATGAATGCCGATCCCCAAGCCAATGCCGAGCAGTAGTAAGATTACATTCGTGATTTTCATTTTCATATTGGGTGGGCACCGCTGCTTTTGGGGTCATCTGATTTTCTGATACGCCTCTAGCGCCACCTCTCGGGCGATGGTGTGACTGACGATGGGCCGGGGATAATCCTTACCCAAGTCAATGGCCGCGCGCGCCAGCAGTTCCGGTGGCGCTTCCCATGGCCGGTGGATCCAAGCGTCCGGCAGCCGAGCCAGCTCGGGTACGTACTTGCGAATGTAATCCCCGTGCGGATCAAATTTTTCACCCTGGCTGGCGGGATTAAAAATACGAAAGTAGGGTGCGGCATCCGCGCCGCAACCAGCGGTCCATTGCCAGCCCAGGGTGTTGTTGGCCAGATCGGCGTCCACCAGCGTATCCCAAAACCAGCGTGCGCCCGCCTGCCAGTCCAGCAACAGGTCCTTGACGAGGAACGATGCAACGACCATGCGCACCCGGTTATGCATCCAGCCGGTCTGCCAGAGCTCGCGCATGCCCGCATCCACCAACGGATACCCAGTACACCCCCGTTGCCAAGCCGCCAGCCACTCCCCGTTTTCGCGCCAGGGAAAATGCTTGAACTGCGGGCGCAGCGGTTCCGTGGGGGTATGCGGAAAGTGGAACAGCAGATGGTGCGCAAACTCCCGCCAGCCCACCTCGGCCAGGAACTGGCTCGTGCGCCAGGATTTTTCCGGAAGACCATTGCTCAAAGCATGGCGCCGCAATCCATGCCAGAGCTGGCGCGGGCTGATTTCGCCAAAGTGCAGATATGGGGAAAGCCGGGAGGTGCCTTCGCAATCAGGGCGGTTTCTTTGCTCGGAATAGGCCGCCAAGGCGCGGTTTAAAAAACGCTGCACCGCTTTTTCCGCGTTTGCGCTGCCCGGTTGCCAGGCGGCGCGCAGGCCGGACGGCCAGTTGTTTTTCGGCTCCAACGCCAGGGCGGACAACGACAAAGAATCCGGCCAGTGTGAGGGCGCCGTTAACTGGCGCGGGGCGGGCAGGGGTTCGGGTGGTTCGCCCAAGGCCAGGCAGGTGCGCCAAAAGGGCGTGAACACCTGAAATGGTTTTCCTGATTTATTCCGGAGCGTTTCCGGCTCAAATAAAAGCGCGCCTGGATAACCATCGGCCTTAACGCCCTGGCCTGCCAACGCCGTTGCGATGTGGCGGTCGCGGGCCAGCATGGCCGGCTCGTAGCACCGGTTCCAAAACACCGCCGCCGCGCCCGTTTGGCGAATTAAGGACTGCAAACATTCCAAGCTCGCACCGCGCCGCACGATCAGGCGGGAACCCAGCGCGGCCAGCGCTTGCCCAAGGTGACCAAGCGATTGATGCAACCACCATTTACTGGCGCTGCCAGGTGACCAAGCCGCCGCTTCTTCCGAAGCCCAAATATATACTGGAATAACCGGGCCACCTTGCTGGACGGCGGCCTGCAAGGCAGGATTATCGGTCAATCGCAAATCCTGCCGAAACCATACGATGGCCGGTTTTGGCACGGCGGGCGTCAGTTCTTTTTGGCCGCCCATTGAATCGCTTGCGACACCAGCTTGCGATAGCTCGGGTTCGCATAGGCAACGTGGTCGTGCCCCAGTTGAAGATACACCACGCGAGCGGCTTCATATTGTTTGCACCAGGCAATGGTTTTGCTGCTGGTGGGCTCCTCGGTGGTCAACAGCGGATGAACCTCCGCGGCAACTTCAAAATTACCATAGGTTTCATCATGGGTTTTGAAATCGGCGACTCCCTGGGTGATGGGATGCCCGGGGTCCGCCACATGGACCAGGAAATCCACGTCATGTTTATAGGTGGAAAGTTGCGCCGTCGGCGGCCCGCCCGCTTTTTTCAGCACGTATTTGCCGCCAACAATCCTGGCGAATTCCGGCCAGTCCTGATAACTGGCCAGGGCGTGGTGCATGACCACCAACCCTTTTCCCTGTTTCAACAGGTTGATCAGATCCGCCTTGGCTTCCTCGGAAATTTTTTGCCACATGTCATAGCAAACAATTACATCATAGTCGCGGGCGGCTTCCGGGCGCAGCAGATCATGGGCTTTGTTCGTTGCATTGGTATGCGCGGCAACCGTGAACGTGAGCTTGGGATCGTCCTTGAAAACTTGGTAAAAGGGTTGCGCTTCAAATCCGTGCCCACCCACAACCAACAGCACCCGCACATTCTCGGCAGCGAGAAGGTTGGTGGAGAAAAGGACGTATAACAGCGCGAGCTTTAATCGTTTGCGTAACCAAAGACAGGTGTTTTTCATAGTTTTCAAGCGGCATTGAAGCATAAAAGCTTAAGGAGCGAAAGTGGAGAATTTTGAGAAATATGGGAAACCTATGGCAGGGTGTGCCCGGGGATGCTGCAAGTTGGTTTATTGGACATTGGGTTCAGCATGTAGATTCCATTGGCTGGGCAAACTGGTTTTGTGAAGATAATTTTCCCTGGCCCAAAAAGGTCAGCATCAGTCGGAGTGTCGCCGATCGTCTTTTTGTGTGCTAACGCCCATTCTTCCTTGGCTCCGTCAATGGTTCGCAAATGCTGAACGCAGACCAGCTTTAACCGATCCACCGGCGGAGGGCCTGCGATTTGCCAGCCAAACCAACCCAGTCTATTCCAACCGTGGGTTACGTTAAAAAAATAGGCTCCAAAAGCCAGGACGGCAATTGCGAACAACGTGCAATAAAACTGCCACGAATTGGTGGGGCGTGTTTTCATGGTTGCTTCACATACTTAAGCGTTGCCCCGATTCTACTCACCGGAGGATGAAAAGCAATTCCCGTTATCGCCGTCCATCCCAGCGGTACAGGAGGCTTTTGCCGAACCAATCGTCCTCCACGAACACGAGTTATTCTCCATTGGCACGGCGGTAGGCGCGCATGCCCCAGGCGATGTCAATCTGGGCCGGACCGGTCTGCACCTCGGGGCCGGGGCGGAACCAGCCGACGGGTTTGCCGTCGGTCTTGGAGTACACGTAACAGGTCTGGGTATTCTCGCGAAATTTTTCATCGCAATGGCTGGTCTGGCAGAAGACGTAATCGCCCGCCACATCCAGCGCGGTGATGAAGCGATCCTTGTGATGTCCGCCCTTGGCATAAAGCAGGTCTTCGGCGAGCCACGTGGGTTTCCCGGGGCCCTGGCTCCACAGGTCATAGCGCGCCACCACGCGGCCAATGCCTTTGCCCCAAAGGTTGCTGGAGTTCGGGTAAGCAGCTGTGTAGCCGGAGAGAATCATCGTATCAGCGGAGGAATCGTACTCGGCGCGGCGCAGCAGCGTGAAGGGCGCGGGTATGGGTGTAAGGGAGGCGTGCGCGAAACATCTCACGGCAGCGGGGGGAATCCAGCCTTTTCAACCTGAAGCGGACTGCGGCAGCATAAATTGTAAAGCGGTCCCCTTGCGCGATCTCAGCACCTTTGACCATGGGGCCACCACTTTAGGAGGGTAGTTCGGGCCCGGTATATTTCCGTCCTGTGAGTTCGCTAAAAAGTCTGCTTGTGTGCTGGATGAATTCGCCCAACTCGGTAGCATCAGGTGGTTGGTCATCAAATCCAGGATATCGGTCGGCAATGTATTCGGTTGCGAGCACATCCGCAGTCTCCTCAAACCAAGCGCAATCAATTCCGTACGTAAGCAACGCTGTGCTGAGGGCGCCGAGATCGTGTGTTTTTTGCAGGACCCATCCTGCTGCAACCAACCGTCCTTTCATGGTTTTTTCCGCGCACTGCTGCAAATGGAAAAGACAATCCACAAAGTCCGGCTCGGCGTACCGCCGATACGCCCGGCCCAGGTCTTTTTCCGCCAAATCAAACCAGTGCTGGGGATTCTTTGGATCGGTTTGCATATACTTGAATTCCCCGCTGACAAACATCACCGAAAAGCCCGAACGGTTCCGCGCACTCCCGCAGCCAGCGACTTTTGGAAATCGCCATGACATCCGTGGGAATACCGCTGTGCAACCGACGAATTGCGCGATAACAGGCAAGGTTGGGGCGTGGCAGCCCGTGGTCATCAGCCAGAACTATCAGCAAATCCAGATCGCTATCCGGCCTGGCTTCACCACGGGCACATGAGCCGAATAGCCAAACTTCTTCGACCGGCAGGGCGTGCCGTAACGCGGCCAGCGAACGCGACAAAAAACCCTCGGCTTTTGGTCCAAAAATCCGGGTCAAATCCACAGTTGTCGTGGTCGCGGTCACAGCGTCAATTTACCAGCGGGCTAGAGCAAAATCAAGTTGTTCCTGAAAAAACACACGGATCTACGGCTTATCTGCCCTATTTTATCACTTTCACGCTGCCCGTGATTTCGCTCACATCCTGAAGTTCCTTGCGCTGCATGAATTCACGGATGCCTGCGATCACGTTGAGCGGCGTCTGCGGCTCGTAAAAATTCGCCGTGCCCACGGCCACTGCGGTTGCACCGGCCATCAGGAACTCAATGGCGTCTGCCGCACTTTGGATGCCGCCCATGCCGATGATGGGAATTTTCACCGCCTTCGACACCTCCCAGACGAGCTTGATGGCAATGGGCTTGATGCACGGCCCGGTAAGTCCACCAGTGATGTTGGCCAGCTTGGGCTTGCGCGTCTCGATATCAATCGCCATCGCGGGAAAACTGTTGGTGACCGCGAGCGCGTCACTCCCTGCGTCCTCGGCGGCTTTGGCAAGCGTCGCGATGTTCGGCACATTGGGGCTCAGCTTTGTGATCAGCGGCAGCGTGGTGACCTGACGACAGGCTGTCACCACTTGGCTCAGTAATTTTGCATCCGTGCCAAACTGCGCGCCGCCCTCCTTGATGTTCGGACAAGACACATTCAGTTCCAGCGCGCCCACGCCGCCCAGGGAGTCAAAGCGACGCGCTACGGCCGCGTATTCCTCAACCGTGGTGCCCCAGATGTTGATGATGGTGGGGACTTTCAAGGTTTTTAGAAACGGCCAGTACTTCTTGATGAAGCCCTCCACGCCCGGTCCTTGCAGGCCAATGGCATTGAGCATGCCGCTAGTGACCTCAGCGGTGCGCGGGGTAGGATTACCGCGAACGGGATTCAACCGGATGCCCTTGACCACCACGGCCCCAAGTTGATTGAGATCAAAAAGTTGCGCGTACTCCACACCGTAGCCAAACGTGCCGGAGGCCACCGTCACCGGATTCTGCATCGTTAGCGTGCCGATCTTGACTGATAAGTTCACTTGGGCACCTCCCATAAAATGTTGCGCGAATCAAACACAGGGCCCTCGGTGCAGGTGCGCTGGTATTCCCACCCGTCGCCGGATTTGACCGGGATCACGCACGCCAGGCACACTCCCACACCGCAACACATGTGTTCATCCATGGACAGTTCCGCCGGCAGGTTGAATTCCGCCGCGAGCTTACCCACCGCCTTCAGCATGGGGGTCGGCCCGCACGCGAACAACTTGCGCCCGGCCACGCCGCGCCGCAATTCGGCCAGCAGCGGTTGCGTTACCATCCCCTTCTCGCCGTGACTGCCATCCTCCGTGGTCGCCCGCACCTCCCAGCCGAGCGCGCGAAATTCCGGTTCGCACAGGATATCCACCCGGCGGCGGCCACCCACAAAGACGATGCCTTTTTGTGGGGATCGTTGCGCCAGCAAAAACATCGCCGCCATGCCATACCCGCCCGCTACCAAAATCGGCGTTTCCGCGCCGGGTGAGGGAACTGTGAACCCATGGCCCAGCGGGCCGATTACACTTACTTCCTCGCCCGCCCGCATACGGGAAAGGACGTCGGTGCCTTTACCCACGGTTTTGTAGAGCACCGAAAGGGTGTCGCCCGTGGCTTGGAAAATACTGAAGGGCCGCCGCAACAGCGCCTCCTTCATCGGCAGTATGCGGAGATGCACGAATTGCCCGGGTTGGACCAGGGGAGCAATTTGCGGTGCGCGGATGACCAACCGGAAATAGTGGTCGGTATCGCGCTCGTTGGAGACGATCTGGACAGTTTGTTCAAGCATCGTTGCGCTAAAGAATGCGCAGGGCCCCGGCCACTGTCAATCCTGAGAAAGGCGGGCGTCCTTCAAAAATTTTGGTTTTTTCCGCGCCGGAATGTGCTTATCTTGTGCGGTATGACGCTGTTGGAACAGATGACCGAATTGGGTAAGCGCGCCAAAGCCGCCTCGCGCGATTTGGCGAAGTTGACCACCGATGAAAAAAATCGCGTGCTTTTGGCGATGGCGGCGGCCCTGGAAACTGCCGCGCCCGCATTGAAAGCCGCCAATGCGGAAGATATGCAGGTGGGCGCCCGCATAGGCCTTACTGCCGCGATGCTCGACCGGTTGAAACTGGACGATAAGCGCATTGCGGCGATGGCCAAGGGCTTACGCGAAGTTGCCGCCCTGCCCGATCCGGTGGGGCGCGTCTTGGACGAACGGACCCGCCCCAACGGGCTGCGCCTGCGCAAAGTTGCCACCCCGATTGGCGTGATCGTCATCATCTATGAATCGCGCCCCAACGTCACCGCGGACGCGGCCAGCCTGTGTTTCAAATCCGGCAATGCGACCATTTTACGCGGTGGCAAGGAGGCGCTTCACTCAAACCAGCTCATTGCCCAAACCATGGTGGCGGCGGCCCGGGCCTGCTTGCCGACGTTCCCGGAGCACGCCATTCAAGTGGTCCCCACCCCCGACCGGGACGCCATCCCGGCATTGCTTTCGCTGATTCAATATGTGGATCTCTGTATGCCGCGTGGGGGTGAAGGGCTGATCCGTGCGGTGGCCGAATGCAGCAAAGTCCCGGTCATCAAGCATTATAAGGGTGTGTGCCATGTTTACGTGCATCACGACGCCGATCCGGCGATGGCGGAGCGCATTGTCCTGAATGCAAAATGTCAGCGCCCCGCGGTGTGCAACGCCATGGAAACGTTGTTGTTGGACCGTTCCATCGCGCCGACCGTGCTGCCGTATTTGGTCACCCGGCTGGCCGAAAATCACGTCGAACTGCGTTGCGATCCGGAAGCGGAACAGCTTCTGCGGACTCAGGCGCCGGCCCGAGGTTGCCACGTGCGTCCGGCCACGGAGCAGGACTTTTACACCGAGTACAATGATTACATCATGAATGTGAAACTGGTGGACGGGGTCGCGGCGGCCATCGCGCACATCAACCAGTACGGCTCCGCGCATAGCGACAGCATCGTGACGGGAAACGAACCGGTGGCCCGCCAATTCCTGGCGGAAGTGGACAGCGCGACGGTTTATTGGAACGCCTCGACGCGGTTCACGGATGGCGGAGAATTCGGCATGGGTGCCGAGATTGGCATCAGCACGGATAAAATCGGCGCGCGCGGTCCCATGGGGCTGGACGAGCTGACCACCTATAAATGGGTGGGGTTTGGCACCGGCCAGATCCGGACTTGACGCCTGGTGAACGCACACACACATTCCCGGTTGACGTGATATTCAATTATTTATAGTATCCATTTATTATAACCATGACCCTTCCCCCCATGACCGCCGCCGAACGGGCTGAATGGATTCGCTCCAGGTTGCCCGCCGGTGGCCTGTTCGCCGGGCATGAATGGCGGATCGCACCGGACCCATTCCGGGTGGGCCCCGCGCTCGCCGGTGAGTTGGAAACCCTTGGGCGGGTGCTGCTGCAGTTTTATCGGGCGCTGAATCTGCTGTACCGTCACAGCCTGGATGGCAAACAGCCAGAGTGGGTGGCCCACTGGCTGGATCAGGGCAAACCGCCGGAATTATTGGCGATTCAACGCGCTGCCGCATTCAAAAATGAGGTGCCGCGGGTGATCCGCCCAGATTTATTATTGACGGAAGACGGGGTTAAAGTCACCGAGTTGGACAGTGTCCCGGGCGGCATCGGATTGACGGCCTGGTTGAACCAGACGTATGGCGGACTGCCTGGCAACGAAACGATTCTCGGCGGAACGGATGGCATGCTCCGCGGCTTTGCCTCCATTTTTAATGCTGCGGCACAAGTGCATATCGTCATCTCGGAAGAGGCGAGCACCTACCGTCCGGAAATGGAGTGGCTCGCGGCACAACTCGGGGCAGACCGATTTGCGGTGCGCGATGTGCGCTTTACGAATTTTTTGGCGGGCTCCGCCATCTATCGCTTCTTTGAACTATTTGATCTTCCGCAGGTCGCCAACAGCGCGCCCATTTTCACCCTCGCGGCGGAAAAACGCATCCAACTGACCCCGCCGCCCAAGGCGATTTTTGAGGAAAAACTGGCCTTTGCGTTGTTGTGGAATCGCAATCTGCGCGAATTCTGGCGGCGCGAATTGGGCGAAGGCTTTCTGATTCGTCTGCTTAAATTGGTGCCGTATACCTGGGTCGTGGACCCGGCGCCGTTGCCGCCGCATGGCGCTATCCCTGAATTAAATATTACTGATTGGAGACAATTAAAAACTCTATCCCAGCGCGAGCGAGACCTCGTCCTTAAAATTTCCGGGTTCTCCCCGGAGGCTTGGGGCGCGCGGGGGGTGTATATCGGCAGTGATCTTAGTTCGGCGGAATGGAGCGTGGCGGTGGATCGTGCGCTTACCGGTTTTTCCACGTCGCCCTTTGTGCTCCAGCGCTTTTTGCGCACCGTGCTGACGCCGGTTGCCTATCATGATTTCAGCGCCGGCACCCAGCGCACCATGCCCGGACGCGCGCGGTTGTGCCCGTACTATTTTGTGAGCGGCGACGGCCCGGCGGCGCGCGCAAACCTGGGCGGCGTGCTGGCCACCATTTGTCCAGCCGACAAAAAGATCATTCACGGCATGCGCGATGCCGTGATTCTTCCTTGTGCTGTCTCGAACAATGCGACCGCAGCTTGATTTTTTGTCTTTGCGCGCTGCCTCAATTGCTTAGAAATTCTGAAATTTTATCTATAAATTTTCAATCAATTTATACAGTCTAAACTTTAAGATAAATATTGATTTTTATCATGGCCCTGTTACGAGTGACACGATGAAAACTGTATTGGACAGGATTGCAATTATCACCGGTGATATTGTCACTCAAAAGGTGGATGCCATTGTGAACGCGGCCAACAAATCCCTGCTGGGCGGCGGCGGGGTGGATGGAGCGATTCATCGTGCCGCCGGACCGGGACTGCTCCAAGAATGCCGGAGCTTGAACGGGTGCGCAACCGGGGAGGCCAAAATCACTGCCGGCTACCACCTGCCGGCTAAACATATCGTCCACACGGTGGGCCCCATTTGGGAGGATGGCACGCATGGAGAGGATGAGGCGCTAGCGCGCTGTTATCAGAGCTGCTTCGCCCTGATGAAAACCCACCGGCTTTTTACCATCGCATTTCCGTCCATCAGCACTGGCATTTACAACTTCCCGCTGGCGCGCGCGTGCCGAATCGCCCTGACTCAAACCCGCATATTTCTTGAAAACAACCAGGAAATCCACCAAGTGGTCTTCGTGTGTTACGGGCCGGGAGCACTCCGCTGTTATCAGGAGGCTGCCCAGGAGATCTTTGTGGCGGAAACACCGCCTACCGGATCGTCTTCTCTGCAAGATGGACCGGCCACCGGAGAAAATCCTGCCAGCGGCCATTAAATTCCGCCGGCTGGGCCTCGCCGCCCGCATCGGTTATAAAAATAAATTGTATTTTTTATTTTTATTTCAATGCTTGTGAGAGCGCCTGATCCAGGTCCGCCCGCAGGTCATCCGGATGCTCCAGCCCGATGCTCAGCCGCACCAGTTCCGGCGTGATGCCACCCGCCCGCTGTTGCGCTTCGCCCATTTGCGAGTGTGTCGTTGTCGCCGGATGAATCGCCAGACTTTTCGCGTCGCCCACGTTGGCCAGATGGGAGAACAGTCTGAGAGAATCAATGAACTTCTGGCCGGCTTTGGCACCACCTTTGATTCCAAAGATGACCATTGAACCGGACTTCCCTTTCAAGTACTTCTGGTTCAACTGGGCCATTGGATCATTCGGTAATCCTGGGTAACGAACCCATTCCACCCCGGGCTGCTGCTGAAGATGTTTGGCGATTAAAAGCGCGTTTTCGCAGTGTCGTTCCATGCGTAAAGGAAGCGTTTCGATGCCTTGGAGGAAGAACCACGAGTTGTCAGGCGCAATACAGGCCCCAAGATTTCGCAGTGGTCCGGTCCTCATCCGCAGAATATAGGCGAGCGGACGCAGCATATCCGGCAAATCAATCCCCCAGCGCAGTCCGTGATAAGAATTATCGGGTTCCGTGTAAAGCGGATGTTTTCCGCCAGTCCAATTAAATTTGCCGCTATCCACCACAATGCCGCCAATACCAACGCCATGCCCGCCAAACCATTTTGTCAAAGAATGAACGACAATATCCGCGCCAAAATCTAGCGGTTTTGTCAAATATGGCGTACTGAATGTGGAATCCACAATCAACGGTAAACCATGGGCGTGCGCAATTTTGGAAACGGCTTCCAAATCAGTGATTTCCAGCGCCGGGTTGGACACCGTTTCACAAAAAACCGCGCGGGTTTTTTCATCAATTGCCTTCGCAAAGTTCTGAGGATCATTGGAATCCACAAACTTCACTTTGATGCCTAAAGCAGGCAAAATATCAGCAAATTGCGTATAGGTGCCACCGTATAAATTCTGGGCACTGACGATATTATCACCTGCCTGTGCGAGATTGATGATGGAATAAAAAATGGCACTGGTGCCTGAAGCAATTCCCAAACCACCGAATTCCGGAGCCCCTTCCAGTAGGGCAACTCGTTTTTCCAAGACATCCGTCGTGGGATTCATCAACCGAGTGTAGATGTTTCCCAGTTCTTTAAGCGCGAAAAGGTTGGCTGCATGTTCCGTGTTGCGGAAGACATACGAGCTGGTACGATAAATGGGAACCGCCCGAGAAAGCGTTGTCGGATCGGGTTGATGGCCGCCATGCAAGCATAAGGTTTCAAATTTCATAAGTTCGGTTATAATAATTAGGATTTGCCCGTTCGCAAATGTATTTCGTTATATTTCAAATAGCCTCTGTCGATTCGGCTCGCAAACAGCTATTGTTCCACGTGGAACAATTGTCCAACCCAACCGTCCGCGTATAAACCTGCTCACCCATCTTCGACGCAAAGATGATTCGGCCAATCTGTATTCGTTTCGCAATTTGCATGGATTCTGCTGGTTCACCTTCAAGCGTCGCCTGTCTAGTGTCTCACCGGAGCGCGGAATCCGTCCACGTGGATTTGCCTGCTTCAGGCGAAACGCACCGCTGATGGAATGACCGAACTGCTCAACGCAAACCCTAAGGACAGGAAGTTCCTAATCTAAACGCCCATGGTGTAAAGGCTAGGAGCCGTGAGGAGTGAGGGATTAACAGGAAAACGATGGTGTTCTGGTTGCGTGGAATACTCCGTACTATTGGTCATCCGCCGAATCAGCCGCTTTTTCGGGTGCGGCTTGTGGGACGCCCCGTTTTAGCCACACCAAAATAATACCGACATCGGCCGGGGTGACACCAGAAATTCTTGCTGCCTGGCCAAGGGTTTGTGGGCGAATTATATTTAGCTTTTGCCGCGCTTCAGGACGCAGGTTTGGAACCGTTTGGTAGTCGAACGTGATTGGAATTTGTTTTGATTCCATCGCTTTGAATTTAGCGATCTCCAATTCCTGCCGGTCTATGTAGCCTTCGTATTTTATGGAAATTTCAACTTGCTGAACCACATCCCACGGCAAGGAATCATTTCGTTCCGGCAATTGCGCGTAGGCGACTTCCGGACGACGTAATATTTGTGCCAATGTTAATGATCCATTCTTGGTGTTGGCAAGTCGTTCCAATTCTTGCTCAATTAAGGTACGCTTGCTAACTAATTTATTAAAGTTATACTTGGCCAATAGACCAACCGAATATCCAATAGCGCACAAGCGTAAATCGGCATTGTCTTGCCGCAGGATGAGCCGATACTCAGCTCGTGATGTAAACATACGATACGGTTCAATCGTTCCTTTGGTGACCAAGTCATCAATGAGCACACCAATATAGGCTTGGTGTCGCTTTAGAACCAGCGGCTCTTTTTCCTGTATGTGCAAGGCGGCATTGATGCCTGCCATTAAACCTTGAGCCGCCGCCTCTTCATAACCAGACGATCCATTAATTTGACCTGCCAGGAAGAGGTTGCGGCATACTTTGGTTTCCAAGGATGGATACAATTGGGTCGGTAAAACATAATCGTATTCCACGGCATACGCTGGACGCATGATCTCTGCGCGCTCGCAGCCTTCAATTGAACGAACCATTTGGACTTGAACCTCCAATGGCAAGCTGGTGGAAAAACCATTCACGTAAATCTCTTCGGTCTGAATACCTTCCGGTTCCAGGAACAATTGCTGGCGCGCCTTTTCTGGAAACTTTACGATTTTGTCTTCGATGGATGGACAATACCTTGGTCCAACGCCTTCAATAACACCTGAATACAACGGTGACTTATGCAGATTCGCATTGATGATTTCCGCAGTTTTTCGCGTGGTGTATGTGATATGGCAGGGGAGTTGACCTCCATTCATGTCAAGAATTGAACCATTTGGATATTTCCCCGGATCAGCATTTGAATTTTGTTCCACGTGGAACAATTCCTCTTTCCAATGAGTGAACCACGGCACCGGATCATCGCCGCCTTGGACTTGGGTGCGTGAAAAATCAATGGATCGGCGTAGTAACCTGGGCGGGGTTCCGGTTTTTAGACGTCCAAGTTCTAAGCCTATCTCTTTCAAGGAGGCCGAGAGGCCAGTAGCGGCGGCTTCCCCAAGGCGTCCTCCCGCCGTCTGGGTCAGTCCAATGTGCATCAACCCGCGCAGAAAAGTACCGGTTGTGACGACCACCGTGCGGGCAAGGTATTGAACATCAAATGCGGTTTCAACGCCATAAACCTGTCCATTTTTGTGAAGCAGTTTCATGACTTGGCCTTGCTTGCAGTCCAAATTCGCCTGTCGTTCACAGGCCCACTTCATCCGAAACTGATAGGCCTTTTTGTCGCACTGTGCGCGGGGAGCCCACACGGAGGGCCCTTTTTTGGTATTCAACATCCGGAATTGCAATCCGGTCATATCCGTACACTTTCCCATCTCACCTCCCAAGGCATCAATTTCACGAGTCAGATGGCCTTTGGCCAAACCACCGATGGCGGGATTACAGGACATTTGCCCAATCGAATCCAAATTAATGCTTAACAAGAGGGTGGAACAGCCCATGCGCGAAGCGGCCAAAGCCGCCTCAATCCCGGCATGACCGCCACCAACGACAATGACATCGTATTGATTTGGATAAACGAACATGTTAAGTTTTAGTGTTAAACGGACATAATATTTAGTCCAGAAATGGGTGATAGTATAGCGAAAATTTTGAATAACCAGACGCATGTAACGGTTTCCATGACGCCTTGGCAAGAGCACACCAAATGCCCATCGGAATACCAAATGCGCGTAGCTACAAATACTACGGAACAAAGAGTTTTTGCAATTATAACAGAACAATAAAAGCAGGACTGACTGAATAAAAATCATGCATCCGTGCATTTGGTAAAATACCTCCGTTTTTTCTGGTAACGAAAAGGATTTGCGCATATTACCTTGGTTACACGAAGAATTCAATTACGACCATGGCTACACTTGTTTTTGATATTGAAACAACCGCCTTACCACTGGAAACATTTGATGAGGCCCAACAGGAATATCTTCTGCGCGACGCGGATAAAATCACGGACGAAACGCTGCGTGCGGAGAAACGCGCGGAGATTACCCGGTTGTTCAGTCTTTGGCCGTTGACCGCCCAAGTGGTCTGTGTGGCGATGTTAAATGCGGATACCTTGCGGGGACAGGTTCTATTTTTAGCGGAGAGTTTTGATGACGGGGAAGAGGCCGGGCCGGTGGAATTTGTACCTTTTGCGGATGAAGTTGAGCTGTTGACGGCATTTTGGGACGTGGCGAAACATTACGATTCGGTGGTTACCTTCAACGGGCGAGGTTTTGACGTGCCGTTCATCTACCTCCGCTCCGCTTTGCTAAATGTCCCCATATCACGCCGGGACTGGCTCGGGTACCGTTATTCCACGGAGCCCCACTGCGACCTGGCGGATCAATTCACGTTCTATGGTGTCAGCGGACGCGATGGAGCCGCCAGGAAGTTCAACCTGGACTTCTACTGCAAGTCATTTGGCATCGAGTCACCAAAAGCCCAGGGCGTTACTGGCAATGATGTGGGTGCGATGTTCAACGAAGGAAAATGCCAGGAAATCGCGGAATATTGTCTGCGCGACGTGCAAAGCACAGTCCTCCTCTACAAAATCTGGAAAGAACGGCTGGCCGGCATCAAGTAACCTGTTGGATTTTACATTCCATGAGCACACCGCGCATCCAGGTCTGTTTTGCGCTAAGGGAAGAGTCCATCCCATTTGCCAAGTTAAGCACTGGAAACCCAGCGGTATCCATTTCCATCGTCGGCGTTGGTCAGTTTAATGCGACGAATGCCATTGAGCGAATCCTTTCCCAGAAATCGTTCCTTCCAGCCATGGTGTTGACGTGCGGCTATGCCGGCGGGCTGTCACCCGCGTTAAAACATGCCGCCGTCGTGTATGATGCCGATCCGGTTTTCCCCCTCACGCCCCGCTGCGCTGCGCAAGGTTGCGTGCGCGTTCAGTTCCACTGTGACACCCGCATCGTGTCCACGGCTGAGGAAAAGCGGCAGGTCAGAGCCACCACTGGGGCGGATGCAGTGGAAATGGAGTCTGCGCCCATCCGCCGGGCGTGTCAAAGGGCCGGCATTCCCAGCGCCACGATTCGGGTTATTTCGGATACCGCCACGGAGGACCTGCCTTTGGACTTCAACCGGATTATGAGTCCCAAAGGGTTGTTCAGCCCTTGGCGTCTGGCCGGCGAGTTGCTTCGCCATCCCGGAGCGGTGCCGGAATTGCTGGCGCTCCGCAAGCGGAACGCGCAGGCGGCGGAACAGTTGGGGCGCGCCCTGGCTGCCATTGTAAGTGGCTGGTAATTCCAAGTTTTATCGCTTCTTTTTATATATCAATCGTTTGAGTAAAATCTTACGATTTGATTTATTATTATATCTCTTAACTAATATATTCGCTTGTACTATGATAAGAAACTGTAATTTAACTAACTAAATTTTTTAAATACGTTATATATCGGTTGGGTCCGGCCGCCGGGACGATTGGCCGGGGGAAGGGCCGATCGAAGGCGGTAAAACCGGGGGATTTTTCTTAGCGCGAACCGGCGACCAGGCGGAAGGCGGCGTCCGCTTTCAGGCCGAGCAGGGCCGTTTTGAGCGCTTCGTCGCGCGCCTTATTGCGCGCCTTGAGTTTGGCTTTGTCATCCGAGATGGTGCATAAAACGGTTTGCTTACTCTTGCCCGCGCTCTCCGTAACCGCGCCATCTGCACGCTTGAGGTGCAGGTGCCACGTGGCGGTATAGCCATACTCATGACGAGGCGTCCCGAACAAAACGCTCATGCCCGAAATGGCCGCGACCAGATCGGTCGCGAAGCCGCTTCCAGAGACGTTATCCACCTCCTCTTCATGACCAGTAATGGTCACGACAAAATCGGCTCCTGCTGGATTCGTACTCGTTTCAACTTTGCCAAACGATAATCGCTCGATTTTGGTTTTTAGCGTGTGGCTGGTTCCAGAAAATTCCACTGCTCGGGCATGATCGGACGGCACTGGCTTGCCATTAAACAAGCACACTGACTCAATAATTTCCACCTTGCTTTGAGCCCCGCCTGCCTTGGCTGTGTCATCATAAGATGCACATCCCAAACAACCAATCAAGCAGACCAGAACCAGCGCCAGCCACCGTAGCTTCGACCGCATGGGAAAATCAGCTTAACCGCATGGGCATCACCACATACAGGTACGGCCCATTAATTTTGAGGACGCCCGGGCTGAGTTCATCAATCAACTCGAAATAGATTTCATCTTCAGTCAAGGCGCTCAATGGCTCGATCATGTAACCGGGATTAAAGGCAATCGCCATTTCTTTACCTTTATAGTTGATGGCAATGCTTTCCAACGCTTCACCGACTTCAGGGGTGTTGGCGGTAATTGCCAGGTTGTTTTTGGTAAAGTTAAGCTTAACGGAGTTTTGCTTGTCGCTGGTCATGATTTCCGCACGGCGCAAGGCATGCAAAAACTCCTCGCGGTTCATGGGCACGCGTTCTTTTACCTCGGCGGGAATGACCTGCCGGTAATTCGGATAATTCCCTTCAATCAGTTTGGTGACCAGAAGAATTGCCGGACCTTGCTCCCCTTTTAAAGTAATCGCCGCTTGGTTGGCGGTATATTGCAATTCCATCTCGCCCTTGTCACCCAAGAGCCGGGTCAATTCGTTCACCGTCTTGCTGGGAACAATGAAATCGCCTTGGACATCATCGGGGAGGTCCACTTCTTCTTCCACCAACGCCAAGCGCCGTCCATCCGTGGCCACCATCGTCAATTTATGCTCTTTCAAGCTGAAAAAGATCCCATTCAGCACATAACGCGATTCGTCTGTGGAGGTGGCAAAACAGGTTTTCCGCAGCATCCCACGCAGCTTATCTTGCGGCAACACGACCTTCTTTTCATCGCGGAACCGGGTCATCGGCGGGAATTCCTCGGCAGCGAGCCCATGAATTTTGTAAAAGGAAGAGCCGCAACTCATGCTGCAACGGTTCTTTTCATCCACCTTAAACTCAACTTCAGTACCACCCAATTCCCGCACAATACCAAACAACTTCTTTACCGGCAAAGTGGTGGACCCACCAGTGATGACATTCGCCTTGACGGTACAGGCAATGGTAACATCCAAATCGGTGGCCGTTAATTCCAGTATCTCTCCTTCCGCGCGCAAAAGGACGTTGGAGAGAATGGGCAAGGTTGTCCGGTTGGTCACAATGTTTTGGACCGCCTGCAACCCGAGCATGATTTGTTCTTTGCTAATTGTAAAGTTCATGGGCCGCTTATTATTGTTAACTTCTTATTTAATTACCAGCGTATTATTAAGGGTTGTGAATAATGCAAATAGTGACGCTTGTCAAGGGGATGACAAGCACTTACGTAAAATATTTTTGGGAATGGAATTCCGGGATTGCAAATAGGATCTCCCAAAAAGCGAGGTTCTTAACAAAAACCACAGCGTACTCACTAGGTGCCGGTGGGTTGTTGGCAGGGTTATTGACAAAGCTTGGATACGATAACTGCAACCCGGAGCAAACTTAAGCTGCCCGCGATTATCGGTGTTAGCCAAAACGCAGGTAAAACCGAACAAACCAAGCATTTGGAAGAAAGTATATTTATCGTCAGTCATACTTATAAATTTATGAATTCAGGAATTGGTAATTCACGCATCATTCGATCCAATTGATATCCAAATCCTGGACCTTGAATGGTTGTTAGAGACACCTGACCAGCACTGCGCCGATACAATCCTGGATGCACAACAGCTTCTGGGGCAGAGGCTTTAGGATAAAACTGCATCGCATTCGTTTCCACTCCCATGATGGTGCCCGTATGCGCGGCCAATAAACAATGCGGTATTTGCGCCAACATCGGATTGGTTAAATCCTGAACCATGAGGGTCATGCCATGCGCTTTAGCCCAGCAAGCGCTCAAAACGGCACCGGTTTGGGTTTTACAGGTCTTTAGTGCCACACCAGTCCATCCTAGAGACCGCCCCAAACGCACGTAACGCCAGTCGTGGGCGCTTTCATCGAGGAACAAGGGCTTCCTGGCAGAAACACCATGAACGTCAATCCGGTGCCTCTCCAAGTCATACGGGAACGGCTGTTCCACATAGAGCAGCATCCCGTAAATTCTTGGAAGCTCGGTTTTTAAGCGATCCAGGATTTCAACGACATAGGCGGGATCGGAAACCGTGCAGTTGAAATCCGCACTCAGCCACCATACGTTTTTGGCAATGCCAAGCTGGCCAACCCGCACAAGTCGTTGGTAATCCCACGTCGAATCATTGCCGCGCAGCTTGACTTTCAGACATTTCAATCCATCGGTTTCAATCCAATCGCCCAAGAGTACCGGATACCCATCCTTGGGTTCGGTGCCTTTCAGGTCCGCTGCATCTATGGGGTCCAAGCCACCCACCAAGTGCCAAGCCAGCATTTCCTCCACCGGGCGTTTGGCGGCAATAAAGTCGCAGGGATACTTACCCCGAAACTGAACCTCGGCATCGGGTGCCGGGGAAATGAACTCCCCAAGGTCACGCGAAAGAAACTGCGGCCCATAGGTTTCATACGTGGGTAGGTTGTGCAACTTCCCATAGGCGTCATGAATCGCCAGATCGAACAAGGAACAACACACCAGCGCGGCCAAGTGAGGAATGGCTTCTCCAGCTTCCTTCGGGTGCTGTTGTTGCAAGGTCGGCAACACGAATTCAATAAAATCATGTCCAAGCTCAATGGGATGCCCGACTTGATCAAACGCCGGCCACGCTTTGGCAAGGGTGATGGTAAAGGCCTCCAGGGAACCATGCCGGGCTTCATAGGAAAGCGTGGCGGGCCACACCCATTGAACGCTCAATGGCGTTTCGCCCCAACCAATGGCCGAGCGACCCAGACGATCCGTGACGCGCACACACGCGCGCGCACAGGTCACCGAAGTCAGGGTCTCCGGACCAAACTTCAACGGGACGCGGGTTTGAACCGGCAGGAAATACAGGGCGGCGCCGGTGACGCGGATATCGGTATTCTTTGCCATGGGGACGTTATAGCGTACGTTGACGATGGGAACAAGCACGAACACCAACGAGAACGGGCTTTACCCAGGGAGGATGATTTGCCAGACTCACGGCGTGAACATCGGACGAATCATTTTGATCAGCCTGTTTTTATACACTCGCCCCAGCATGGGTGGCACCGATGACCCACTCGCAGCGTGGCGGGAGGGCGTTCAAATCACACCGGTTGCGGACACTGCAACACGGCATACTATTCACACATACTTTAATATCTGCCCGGAATCGCCGGATGGTAAATGGGTACTTTTCTTTTCCTCCACTGCCGCTAACGGTCAACTGGGCGAGGTTCGCATTCGTGACCGGCGGACCGGGGAAGAAAAGGTGCTCGCGAAAGACGTTGTCACCGAGGATGCGCATCGGGTGGCCTGTCAGCAATGGGTCGCTAATGGAAGGCGAGTGGCGTTTCACGCGGAACGGGAAAAGGAGTGGGTGGTGGCCGTGGTGGAGGTAGATTCCGGCCGCGAAACCATTCTGGCCCGCGGGCGCCAATTGTGTTGGGGCCAGCCCACCGCTGATTGGCTGCCTATGTACGGCCCGCACTGGAATCCCGGTGACCATCGCGATCTGGAATTAGTCAACGTGGCGACCGGTGAAATTCAAACCCGCGTCACTGCTGCTGCGGTTCGGGAGGCCTATCCGGAATTGACGGAGAAAAGTTTCGGGGACAAACCGGCATCCATTTTTTTCCCGATCCTGAGTCCGGATTTAAAGCGGGTATTTTTCAAGCTGGCGACTGCCGGCAATGGTGATCCGCGCAGCAAGCAGGCTAGCACGCGCCTGGGGCTGGTTTGCTATGACTTGGAGGAGAAGAAATTTTTATACATGAATGCCAACTGGGGACACCCGGCGTGGCATCCGAACGCCCGAACGATTGTGGAAGCAGGATTGGTGCTCTACGATAGCACCACCGGAAAAGGCCGGCGCGTGCCCGGCCTGCCGTGGTTTGGCGGGGGCCATCCCTCGTTCAGTCCGGATGGCCGACTAGTGGTCACGGATACCACCATGGACAAATTGGGCGGCAACGCCAAAGATTTTGGCGTGATGGTCGCCGATGTGCGCGGGAGCAACTACGTCAACCTGATCCAGTTCAACAATTCCCGCGGCGCCCAATCCTGGCGAAAATCGCATCCCCATCCCGTATTCAGTGCAGATGGACGCCGCATTTACTTTAACGTGAACAGCAACCAATGGACGCAACTTTTCGTCGCGGAATGCGCGCCAGCGAAGAACGAATGACGGTTTTCTTCGGTGATACAAGTTTAGGCTGGTCTCACTGGTGGAATTAAGTTTAGGCTTCAAGCCATGCATGAACGGCCAGAAATAATGCTTTCAGTGGTGGTGCCTGTTTACCAAGAGGAGGCCAATCTGGAGGAATTTCTCCGGCGCACCCAACCCATTCTTGCGGCGATCACCGCGCAGTATGAAATCATTTTTGCCATGGACCCCTCGCCGGATCGGACCGAGGAGATGATCCTGCGTTTCCGGCAACCGGAACCCCGCATCAAACTGCTCAAATTTTCCCGGCGCATCGGGCAGCCGATGGCCACGTTGGCCGGGCTGCAATACGCGATTGGCGCCGCCGTGGTGGTGATGGATGTGGATTTGCAGGATCCGCCGGAACTGATCAAAGAGATGGTGGCTAAATGGCGCGAAGGCTACGAGGTGGTGTTGGCGCAGCGGCGCACCCGGGAAGGCGACACGTGGGCCAAGCGGCTGATCAATCGGGTTGGCTATTTCATCATCAACCGTATTTCGGAACCGCCCATCCCGCCGGAAACGGGGGATTTCCGCCTGTTGAGTCGCCGGGTGGTGGACGAAATCAACCGGCTCAAAGAATGCCACGGCTTTCTCCGCGGCTTGGTGGCAGTGGTTGGGTTCAAGCAGACCATCATCCAGTTCGACCGCACCGCGCGCCACGCCGGGGAGGGCAACTACAATCCGCTCTTGGGCTCATTGCGCATCGGGCTGAATGGGATCGTCTGTTTTTCAAGCTACCTGCTGACGCTCAGTTCAAAAATGGGATTCCTGATCGCGCTCAGCAGTTTCTTCCTTGGCATTTTGTATGCGATCATGAAGATCCTTGGGTTTCCATTCCCCATCGGCAATCCCACCATTGTGATTCTTATCCTGTTCATGGGTGGCATCCAATTGATCAGCGTGGGCATTTTGGGCGAGTACATCGCACGGATTTACGAAGAGGTCAAACAGCGGCCCAAGTTCATTATTGATCAGGCGGTTGGATTTGAGCGCAAGGCGGACGACAACCGGCCAACACCAGCCCCGCGCGCATGAGCACGCCCAAGTGGCCCAAAGTTATCCCGCCGCTGACGCCCGAGCAGCAGCGGATCAGCCATGACTTCATGAAACATTGGCATGAAGTGTTACCGCAGCGTTACGGAATCATCGAATCGTTCAACCATCGCTACCCGGTTAAACACGCGCCGAAACAATTCCGCACCACGTTGGAAATTGGCGCGGGCCTGGGCGAGCACCTGGCGTATGAAACGCTGACGGAGGAGCAGGAGCGCCACTATGTGGGGCTCGATGTGCGGGAGAACATGGCCGCAGAAATGCGCCGACGTTTTCCGCGCGTGCAAGTGCGGGTGGCGGATTGCCAGGCGCGCCTGGATTTTCCCGATGGCCATTTTGATCGCATCCTTGCTATTCACGTGCTGGAGCATCTGCCGAACCTGCCGGCGGCGATCCGCGAAATGCGGCGGCTCTGCCACCCGGAGGGCGTGTTCTCGGTGGTCATCCCGTGTGAGGGGGGGCTGGCCTATACCTTGGCGCGGCGCATTTCCGCGCAACGAATTTTTGAAAAGCGGTACGGGCAATCCTACCAATGGTTCATCCGCCGCGAGCACATCAACCGGCCAGCGGAAATCCTCGCAGAATTGGCCCCGCACTTTTCGATCCGGCACCAACGCTATTTTCCGTTGGGACTGCCGTGGGTGTTTTCCAATTTGTGCATTGGGCTGACGCTGGCGCCCGCGCCGTAAATCTCAAATCGACATGGCAGCGCGTGTATTACTAGGTTCCCCGCTATTTTCGGTGGAATACTCAGTGGAAGCCCGAAGCCCGAAGCCCGAAATCCGAATGCCGAAAGAAATCCGAGATCCGAGATCCGAAAACACGCCACCTCCACGAGGGGAGCCACCGACGCCTGTGGCCGGCGCCGGGCTGGAACAACGCCGAGTTTCAACGTGAAAAGCGCACCGGCCACCAACCGCGTGCCAGCCATCGGATTCCGGATTCGGCATTCTTTCGGTTTTCGGTCCTCGGATTTCGGATTTAGCTGGCCCCCGATTCCATTCAAAATAATTGGGGCGCGAACTCGTTCCAACACCAACGGCTTCAGCCGGAGTTTCTTAAGGGGATAAAGTAGGGAAAGGTTGACCGCGAAATCCGCATTCCGAAAAGGGTTCTTCCACCTCGACAAGGACCTCCCAACATGGCATAGTTTACTTGCATGATTGAGGACCCAACGACATGTGCCGCCACGGATGATGCCTACCAGCGTTATCTGGAGGCGTTGCTCACGGGGGACCGGCGGCGCTGCCGGGTGGAGTTCGAGGCGTGGCTGGAGGCGGGGACGGATTTGCGGACCATCTATCAGGACTTGGTGCAACGCTCGCTCTACGAGGTGGGCTCGCTGTGGGAGCGGGGCCGGGTCTCGGTGGCCACCGAGCATCTGGCGACGGCCATCACGGAGAGTCTGCTGAATCTGGTCTATCCCCGGCTGTTCAGTCAACCCCGCTTGGGCCACGCGGCGGTGGTCACCTGCACGGCCAATGAATATCATCAGATCGGCGGTAAGATGGTGGCCGACCTCTTTGAATTGAATGGCTGGCGCGGCCACTTCCTCGGCGCCAATACGCCGGTGCGCGATCTGCTGAGTCTCATTGATGAAAAACGCCCGGCGGTGGTGGCCCTCTCAGTGACGGTGTATTCCGGATTGGATTCGCTGCTCAACGCGGCGACTGAGATTCGGACCCGATTCCCCACCCTGCCGATTCTGGTTGGCGGGCAGGCGTTTCGATGGGGCGGACGGGAGCGCGCCGAGCAACTCGACGGCGTGCAATACCTGGCATCGCTGACGGACCTCGAGATGTGGATGAAAAACCATACGCCCCATGCCAAATGATCCTGTCATGGCCGGGGCGGCGCTCGCCTACGTGATGGAAACCGCCCCGGTGCTGGCGCTCCAATTGGACGCCCACGAGCGGGTCGTTGCCGCCAACGCCCATGCGCGGCGGGTGTTGGGACCGGAATTGGTGGGGCGCACCATGGCGGAATTGGCGGTGGGTTTCACCGCAGCGGCGGCGGACCACAGCACCGGCGTCCAGTTGCTTTCGCTAAACACGGTCGCCGGCGTGCCGGAAAGTTTTTATTTCCGCCGCTTCGCGCTGCCCGATGGCACGCTGGCCTTGGGCAACCTCGACTTTACGGAGGAGGCGCGGCTGCGCACCGAGGTGCTCGGGTTGAACCGCGAACTGAACGACCTCACCCGGCAGTTGCACTTGGCGAACGCGGAATTGCGCGAGTTGAACCAGCTCAAGAACCGGTTTCTCGGCATGGCCGCGCATGATCTGCGCAAGCCGGTTGGGGTGATCATGACCTACGGCGAATTTGTCCTCGACGAAGCCGGGGGGCAACTCTCAGCGGAGCATCGGGAGTTTCTGCGGACTTGCCTGACCGCCGCCACCGGCATGAAGCAGCTCATTGATAATTTCCTGGATGTGTCGGTCATCGAGTCGGGCCAACTGCGGCTGAACCTGGCACCGGCAGGCGTGCCGGAAATCCTGGCAGGCGCCGAGCCGATCATCCGGCTGGTGGCCGCCAAGAAAAAGGTCACCCTGCTGGTGGATTCAACGGACGAGGCGCGGCGATTGCGGGTGGACGCCTCCAAGCTCCAACAGGTGCTCCTGAATTTGGTCGGTAACGCCGTGGAACATTCCCTTCCCGGCCAGCGCGTCTGGTTGTCGTCACGCTGGGACGCACAGAATCTTGTTTTTGCGGTGCGCGATGAAGGCCCCGGAATTGCGCCCGCAGACCAGGCGCGGCTGTTCACCCCGTTTGCGCGCGCCGGCACGAAGAAAACTGCTGGCGAGCGCAGTGTCGGGCTGGGCTTATCCATTGCCCGCCTGATCGTTGAAGCTCACGGTGGCCGCATCTGGGTGGAAAGCACCCCCGGTCAGGGCGCGACGTTTTTCGTCACCCTGCCATGTCAGGAGTCACAATCAATCTCAGAATCAAAACCTTCATGAAAACCGGACTCTATGGACAAAAATTAACGCTGCTGGAGGAACTCAAGGCGACGACCTTTATGGCGCACGCCCGCTTGCAGACCAGGCCCTGCTTTCAAGCGCTGGCGGCCTGCCAATTGCCTTTGGAATCGTATGTGGGGCAATTGCGCGCCCTGGCCATGATTCATGGGGTGCTCGAATCGGCGCTGGATGCCTGCACCGAGGCGCGCGTCGCGTTCGTCTGGAATCGCGACATGCGCAAACTTGCCCTGCTGCAGCAGGACCTGCGGTTCTTTGAACCGCAGGCGGTGGCGGATTTGAAGGAGGCGGTGGAGGCGGCACTGAAAGCCACCGGGCGTCTGCGGGTCTGCGCTTTGGAGCAGCCGCTCGCCCTGTTGGGCTGGCTGTATGTGTTGGAGGGCTCCACGCTTGGCGCGGTGATATTGCGCCCGATGTTTGCGCGGGCCTTCCTGCTGACGGGGCAGGATGGGTTGGCGTATCTGCACGGGTACGGGCGGGCCGTCTATGCGCGGTGGGCGGTATATCAGCAGCGCATGAATTCGCTCGAGCTGAGTGCGGCGGAACGCGAACAAATAACCAGTGCCGCCAATGAATTTTTCACCCTGCTTGAGCCGATTTTTCAGGCGCTGTATCCGTTTTCACCCGAGTCCAAAACCTTTACGGTCACCGCCATCAACCCCGAAGCGGGGCGGCACCCGGTGCCGACGGATGAGCGCGAAATCCAAGCCGCGCTCAAAGCCGCCGATGACTGTTGGCAGCGGTTTCCATATTTTGAGCACCGTTATGGCGAGCGGGGCCGGCGGTTTGCCCGGAGCGATGCGGCTTGGCTGGCCACCTTGGCGCAGTACGAACCGGCCCAGATCACGCAGCAGGTGCGGTGGCTGGGCCGGGTTCTTGCCGCGCGGGGTATGCCCACCCTGCTGTTACAGGTCCAGTTGGAACTCTTGTTCGAGGAGTTGACGGCCGCTATCCCTGGCAATAAGCCGGCCTACGAAAAACTATGGTTCGCCGCCGCTGAACTGGCGGCAGCGCGTCGTCGTCGGTTGTCCGACGATCAGGCGCAGGTCCTGGCCGCCGGGTTCGATCAGGCAGTCGGACCAGAGTGGAGCAAAAAATTCCGGCGTACCGGAGCAATGCTGGTCTCCGCCGTGGCCGATGATTTGGAGGGGTGCGAAGGCGCGGTCGCCAGCCTCCAGCCGTGGCTGACCGATCCCGCACGGTTCCCCGCCGAATGGGTTGCGGCCGTGCAGAATACCCTCACACAAGCGCAAGAACAGGCACGGAAGACGGAGGGAGGAGCCAGTAATCAGTAATCAGTGAACAGTGAACAGTAAACAGTGATCAGTAATTACGCATGAATATGAATAACGCGAACATGGATGCCAAGGGGGCCGCCAATGAGATTCGCATCTTGGTGGTGGATGATGACGCCGCCGTCGCGCACGGCACGGCGCGCGTAATGGCGCAGGCGGGTTACGGCACAGCCGTCGCCTCGAACGGCGTGGAGGCCCTGCGGATCATGCCAACGTTTCGCCCGCATCTGGTGCTGTCGGATCGGGATATGCCGGAGATGGACGGCTTGGAAATGTGCCGGCAAATCAAACGCGATCCGGCCTTTGCGGACGTCTTTGTGATTCTTATCTCGGGCACCTTTACGCAGAGCGAGGAACAATCGGCCGGTATGGATTCAGGGGCCGATAGCTA
>JBAXGN010000108.1 GCA_037139415.1 Verrucomicrobiota bacterium
CCTTCCCGTCATCCGGCTTCGTCCATTGCGTGTCCGATAATACCCCGAACTTCCACGGCTGTACTTTCACCGAGATATTGATCTGCCCTGGGACGTTGGTATCGAGGGTCGCCACCAGACTCGGGTTCGACACCACGCTCACCGTGCCGGGGGTTCCCGTCAGCGTGCCACTATAGTTGATCAGGCGGCAACTTCCAGAAGGCGGCAGGCCGCCCAGGAAACGGATCGCCAGATTGCCGTTCAGCGTCACGCCCCCGTTCACCGTTATCGGGCTGCCGTCCGTCCCGTAAGCAAACTCGAGGGTGGCGGAGGGCGCCACGCTGAGCGAACCAACCGCCAGCGTGCCCTCGACCGCCAGTTTCCCGTTGTTGACGGCCAAGGCCCCGCTGATCGCATTGCTGCCCTTTAACGTAACCGTCCCGGTGCCGACGGGGATGGTGACGGTCGAGTTGCTGACCACCGCATCCTTCCACGCCGTGGCAATCGCGGCCCCGGCGTTCACCAGCACCTGGCTGATATTGGCCAGACGGTTCGTCACCATCAGCCCGGCCACCGTGTCAATATGCAGAATGTTATTGGCCAGTGGCGAAGGCGTGATGTCGCCCTGAATGCCGGCGTCATCCAGCAGGAAGAGGTTATAGGTGTCGCCAGCCACCGCCGTCCCGTTGACCAAGGAGGCCGTCGCCCAGTTCACCGCGTTCGGCGTAAACACGGCGCTGTTGGTATAATCACTCAGACAGCGGCCATACTGGTCGCGATAATCCAGCGAGCGGGCCAGCGCGGTGCCGTTGGCCACCGCCGCGAAGAAGCTGATCGGCGCGCTGATGACGTTGGCGTCGTTGGTCGGCGTGCCAAAGGCGTGGCCGCTCTTGGTGTTGTCCCACACCACGCGGTTGCGCAGGAAGTCCGCCCAGAAGAACTCGACAAAGTTGATGTCTTTGCCCGTGGCCGGATTGGCCTTCAGATAGCCCTTGATCTTCGTTGACCCGTTCAGGCCAGCCTTGGTGATGCCGTCCGCCAAGCCCCAAGTCAGGGCGCGGTACTGGTCGCTCGCCATGGCGGCGCTGCCCAGCGTCGAGGGCGTCACCGGCATGCCCCACACGCTGGGCATGATCGGTTGCAGACCCGCATAACCCGCATCGGCCGCAATCGTAAGTTGATTGCCATTGGTGCCAAAGAGCATCGCGTTGTTCTCCGCCTGCCGCGCCGCCCACCACGCGTCATCCACCGCCACGGGCGTCCCGCTGTAGAAGTTGGTCTGAATTTGCCCCAGCACGATCCGGTGCATTCCCGGCACCACGTCGCCCGTCTGGGTGTTCACCGGCGAGAGATAGCCCGCCGTGGTGTGGTGCCCGTCGGTGATGTAGCCCTGGCCGTCCGGCCCGATCATGATCGGGAGGTTCTTATCTTTCCAAGCCCCAACCGTATAGGTTCCCTTGGCCGCCTGGGCGCTGTAATCATAGAGGTTGGTCGTGCCAGTAACAGTGGGGCTCACCGGCGAGAAGGCCAGCTTGCCGAAGAAGGTCGCCTTATAATCCACCTCGCGATACCCGAGCGAACGCTGCGTGGCGCGCACGGGGCTCTTGTTGGTTGGATCGGCTTCCATGTATACGTACGTTCCAGGAGCCAGCCCCACACTGAACGGCTGGTAGAGGTTGCCGCTCACATTGATGATCGTGGTCATCACGGTGGCGGCCGCGAAATCTCCGTCATGGTTGACCACCGCCCACACGGTCATGCGGTTGGTGTCCACGCCGTAGGCACCCAGCGGATAACTCGAACTGTACGGGCCAAAGACGAACAACGGAGCCAGACCGCCCACGTTCAGGTCCACCGCGTTCACCCAGTTGCTGGAGACCGTCCGGCTGGCCAGGCAGAACTGCCCGCTCTGCAACTGCGCCAGGGACACACTGGCCGGATCGTAGCTCACCGCCAGCGCATACGTGTCGCCCGCCGCCGCGCCAATATCCTTCATCCCGCTCAAGGTCAGCACGTCGCTCGCCAGCCCCGCCTGGTTCGTCGCCCACGCCGTCGTCACCGCCTTGGCCGTCGCCTTCCCGTAGTTCACCCGGTTCGTGCTCCCGTTGACGCCGTTCAAAATCTGCATCGCCGTCCCCATGAACCCGTTGCCCGCCGCGATGCTGTGGTTCGTCACGTACGACCCGCCCTGCGGCACCACCAACTCGATCCCGTTCAGGCTGTACCCGAAGCTCTCCCGCTTCACGAACGTCAGCGCCGGCGTCGTCGAAAACGCGTTCGGATAGCTCCCCACCGACGCATAGTAGTCCACCGTCACCTTCGGCCCGTCCACCGTCACGATGTAATACCCCACCTTGTACAGTTCCTGCGCCAACGGCACGTCGTTGCCCGAGACCGGCAGCAGCGGCGTGTAGAACTTCGAGCTGTCCGACTGCAGGATCAACTGATGCACCCACTGCCCGGCCGTCACCGGCGACTGCACCAGCGAGCGGTAGTGGTGGTGGTCATGGCCCGACACGCAGTACGGCACATTGTTGGTCGCCAGCGTCTGGATGAACGCATCCAGGTTCTGCTGCTTGGCCACCAGTTGGGCGAACAACGCCAGGTTGGTCGCCGCCACCGCATTGGTGTCCACCCCAAATCCGTCGCCCGGATCGGTCGGCGTCAGGTTCCCGTCAAACAGGTTGTCCTTGTGGTTGCCGCCCAACAGGTTCTTGTGCGTGAACACCATCGCGTGCGGCGGCCGCGTCCCGTCGGCCAACTGCCCGCTGAGCCACGGCAACTGCGCCGGGATCGTGCTGTTATAGTAGTTGCCATTGACATCAAACTGATCCAGCAGCACGAACCGCATGTTGTTATAGTCGAAGCTGTACGACACGCTGTTGTTCGCCGTGTTCACCGCCACGGGCGCCGAGAAGTTCGCCCCGACCACGAACGGCGAGCCGCTCTTCACCGCCGGGGCGTTGCTGTCCCCGGCGGGCAGGATCGCCGTCGTGATATCCGCCGGCGTATTGTTATTCAGGCCGCTCCCAATCTGCGGGAAGGCGTACCGCAGCTCCGCCCCCGAGGTCAGGTCCGGCACCAGCTCCGCCGCCTCGTGGTTGCCCCGCAACGGGTAGAACCCGATGCCCGCGTTGTACAGGTCCTGCGCGTACAGCGCCCGCGTGCCAATATTGGTCCAGCTCCCCACGTCCACCGTGTCCCCCACCGCCACCACCAGCTTCACCCCCTGGGCGATGAACTGCGCATTCACCTGCTTGACGATGTCCGCCGCGCACGTGTTCGGGTCCTTCCCGTCATCCGGCTTCGTCCATTGCGTGTCCGATAATACCCCGAACTTCCAAACTGGTGTCACCATCGTGAAGGTTCCCGTCGGGGAAATCGCGCTCTGGCCTGCGGCATTGGTCGCCATAACCGTCCAAGAGTAAGCGCCGTTCCGCAAACCCGCCGGAAGCGTCAGACTGGTTCCCGCCGTGTAATAAACATTGGAACTCGCGGTCCCAATCACGGTGATCTGATAACCGCTGGCATCGCTGACCGCCGCCCAGCTCAGCACGACGGCACCATTGGTTACGGTGCCATTGGCCGGGGTGGTCGCCCAGACCGCCGGGGCGTATTGTACACTGGCATCAGCCGAGGCGTGAGCCGACTCCGCCGCGCCGGTGCTATCCGTGGCAACGCTGTAGAACTGGTAATAGCCCGGACCGTTTGGATACGTGAAGGTGACGGCCCAAGGGGCGGCAGTGTTCGTCTGGAATGGTGTCCAAGCACTCCAACTGGAGTTGTCGGCGGAGTAACGATAAACAAATTGCAGATTGGTGATCGTCACGGCCACGCTCGGAAAATCAACATCGAGGAAGGGTCCCCACGCGGCACTCTGCCACTCGCGGGACTCAAAAGCGTAGGTGGTCGTCACCGGCGAACCCTCGACATCAGCCTTGATGACCAGGGAAGCGAGTTTGTCGTTGGTGTATCGGCTCTGGATGAACGGCGTAACGTCCCAAGTATAGTAAGCGCTCGTGCCGTTATTCGGGATGGTCACAGTATCCAGCGGCGTCTGGTCAAAGATCGGTTGGTTAGTCCAATTAATCCCGAACTCCGTCCAGGAATTGTCGGTGCAAGGACTGACCGTAATCGGCGCGGGGGCACCAGCGCCAGGGGCTTTCCAGCAGTAGAGGCGGAGCCGAGCGGCGACCAGATTGCCGTTGGTGAGGCTGGAGAGATCAAACTTCGTCCAACCGCGTTCGTCCAAGTAGGTATCATTGTTGGCGGTCTGGACGTACATGCCCGTATTGCCCCCAGAGTTGCCCCCAGGGTTGCCACGCACGACTTGCGTGTCGGCCACCGCCGTCAGCGTCTTCGTGTTGGCTGGCGCGGTTACCGTGACCGCCGCAGTCAGGGTCACCGGGGCCAAAGACTGCGCTGCGGGCGTAATGGGGAGCACCGAGGAGATCGGCGGGAAACCGGCGCCGCCTGAACTTGACAACACCGCCGCATTATCACAGCGAAAGCGCATGGCGTAGCTCTCGGTGGTGGGCACCCCGGACAATTGAAGCAAGTCACCAACGTTGCCCGGCAAGGTCTTGGCTGTAAAGGCCGTGACGTCATAGACCGAGATCGTTTTGCCAAATTGGTCGGTGACGGTGCTGACGCCGGTCTTACGGGCGTTGAACTGAACGTAGTGATTCTTCTGCGAATCGTCAAAGACAGCGGCGATGGAATTCTTGAAGGTCGGCTGAGCCAGATTCGTGTCGGACCCGACAATCTTTAACTCAACGCCGTTGGCATAAATACCTTCCTGGTCCACGAACTCGGGGTTGCCCTTGTAGGCACCGTTCTTGCCCCACGTTTCGATGATCGAGCCGTTGGTCAATTGGCCGCGCTTGAAGGCCAGGAAGCTGCGATAGAGTTCGGCTTCAGCCAGGCGGTTGGCTTGATTAATCGTACCGTCGGCATTCACCAAGTTGATGGGCACCTGCTTGCTGCCCCGCCGGGCGAGGGTCTCGTCGGTGGCGTTGAGCAGGCGGATAAACGCCTTGTCATAGCTCACGTTGCTCTCATTGTCGTCCACCATCGTCACTACCGCGCGGTAACCACCGGAGAATTCGGTGTCGAGCTGATAGCGCGGGCCAGGAACAGTCATCATGTTGTTGGTCGTGTTAAACTGGGCGGTATAATCCACAATCGCCTGGCGGCAAAGCATTGACGAGTTCTGCGGACTCGGGTCGGAATAGCTAAACCCGCTCGACGGGTGGGCATACATATAATTATTGATGGCCACATTGAAGGTGTTCGTCAGGTTAATCGGCTGGCCGTTATAAGTGATGGTGGTCGGCACGCCATCATGCGCAATCACCAGCCAGCCTTTCGACATGGCGGCGCCACAGTTGTTGGCTTTGACAAAATTATAGATTTCCTGGCCGGTCATCTTGACGAGGGTCAACAGATCGTCGTTCCAAGGAAACGTTTCGTAAATCTGGCTGTAGGTGATCGGGCCGGCGGGAACATCGGCGCGGACACCGCCACCGGATTCAAAGGCCAAGTCGCAATTCGTATTAAACACGATGGCGGCCTTCCAAGCCATGGCGTCGCAGATCCATTCGCCAGCGGTATTGTCACCACTCCAAGGATATTCGTCCGGCGACCACCACTTCATGATGTTGTCCAGCAAGAGCGGGGTGGCCGTATAACCGATGACTTGGTCCAAGAGCGGACCGTTGGTCAGCGCCGTGGCCGTGTCGTAGGTAGTCTTCAGGTTGTTTACCAGCGCGGCCACATCGGCATCCGGGGTGATGTCCGCATTACGCACCACGTGCTGGGCGGCACTGACATAGGCACCCGCGCCATCCACGTTCAGTTCGCCGACGTACTTCATGTAGCTGGCGGACTCGACGAAGATGGTCTTGTAGTTGAGGATCTCCGGCTGCCAGGCGGTGTCGGTCCAAGTGTGCCAGTGGCCGGTGACGGCAATTTCGGGCACCCGCACTGTCCCGTCATCCACGATAATGGCCTTGGCGGCAGAACTGTCCACGCAGATAAAGCTCTGACCAACGTGGGCCAGCAGCACGACCACATCGCAACCGTTGGTGGCACGGAGTTCCTTGACATAGTCCGCAACGTGAATTTTCGTGGCATCGGTGCTGCTCCAATCACAAGCCACGACGTCAATAATCGGAGCCACGCTCGCGCCCACTTCCGCCGCGCCGGTGGTGTACCCAAGAATGCCGATCTTAGTGCCATTGATCGTGACGATTACGTAGGGCTTGAAGAAGGGATTGTGTGTGCCATTGCTGCAAATATTCATCGAGAGAACCGGGTAAGTCGCATTTTGCAGGTTGGTGATATAGGATAGGTCGCGCACATCATGGTTGCCCACCACCGAGGCATCAATGCCACGGCCCGTCGCGGCCTTGAGCTTGGCGTCCAGCACATTATAGAACTGCACCATGGACCCGTTCCCGGTCATGTCCCCGATGGGGTTGCCTTCGGAAATATCGCCGGCATCCAAAAAGAGCGAGTTTGGATTATTGGTGCGCAAGTGCAACACCTCCGCGCCCATGTAAGCCGCACCGCCGACCAGCTCGAAGGCGCCATCGTTCGTGGCATGCTTCGGAATAACCCAATAATGCGGGGTCAAACGCGCGTGCGTGTCATTGACATGATAAATGGTGAAAGGACCCTTGTGTACCACCGCATTGGTGGTAAAGGTCGCGCTGCAACCGGTGCTGGCGGTCACCAGGCACTGCAAGACAACCGTGCCGCTTGCACCAGCGGTGAAGGTCACGTTCCGGGTGGCCGCGCCATCCGTGATCGCGCCGTCGGCAATCGTCCAGGCATACGAGGCACCCACGCCGGCGTCACTCACGGAAGCCGGGTTGCCCGTGCTGTTCGGGGCGACGGTGGCGGGTGCCGTGATCGTGACCGAGGGCGGAGCCGTGACACTCACACTGGCAGAGCCTGCGGGTGAAACGCAACCCAAAGCATTCGTAACGACGCATTGCAGGGAAACCGACCCGCTGGCCCCAGCAGTATAGGTAATGCTGCGCGAGCCGTTCCCGCTGGCCAGTACCCCACCCACAACCGACCAAGTATAACTGGCGCCGACTCCCGCGTCCGGCACCGAGGCCACCAAGCCGTTGGTATTGCCGCAAACCGTGCTGTCCGCCGTGATGGTGCTGTCCGGGAGGGGATTGATGGCCACGTGAGCCATGCCAACCGAGTCACAAGACCCATTGGTCACGGCGCAGCTCAAGTCCACTGTACCGTTGACGCCAGCCGTGTACGCAATGAGCCGCGTGCCGCTGCCCGCCGTGATCGTACCATTGGTAATACTCCAAGCATAGGTGGTGCCAGCCCCGGCATTCGGGACGGAAGCCGCATTGCCGGTTGAACCGCCGCAGATGCTGGTGGCGGCGGTGATGGTCGAATCCAGCGGGCCGATGGGCACCGTGGCGCTGCCGGAAGCATTGAAACAAGTGTTGCTGACGACGCAAGTCAGTTGAACGGAGCCGGAAGCACCTGCCGTAAACGTAATGGCCTTGGTGGCATCACCCAAGCTGATCGAGCCGCCTGAAATCGTCCAAGTGTAGGTGGCACCGGTCCCGGCATCCGGGACAGAGGCGGTCCCGCCCAGGCCGGGACAAACGCTGCTGGAAGCGGTCATGGTGGCGTTTGGTGTGACCATGACTGTGACATTCAAGCTGCTGGCCGTGCCGTTCCCCGCGGCATTCGTCGGCGTCACCGTCACGGCACCGCTCGTGGTTCCCCAGTTGACGGTGATATTCGTGGTTCCCTGGCCCTCGAACACACTGGCGCCGGCCGGCACCGTCCAATTATACCCGGTGGCGTTGTTTACGTTCGTGATGTAATAAGTGGAACCGCTCGTATTGGCACAAACGCTGTTCGTGCCGGAGATCGGTCCGGCTGCAGCCGGCAACGGGGCAACGGGAGCGAGTACAATGCCGCGGAAAGCCTTGTTGGAAGCGGCAGTAACCAAGGTGGTCGCGCTCGCGGTCGAAGGGGCGGCGTTATTGGCGGCAGTATCCGTTGCGGTGTAAATGGTTGTGCCGGTTGCACCATACAAGATCACAGTCGAGCCACTAACCGTCGCCGTCAGCCCGCGAACCGAGGCAGCAGTGATTTTGCCTTGGTACGTGAAAGTGGTGCCACTCACGGAATACTTCAGTATCCCATTAAGAGTATCGTCGGCGATGTAACAAACGTCACCGCTCGGCACGGTCACGATAACAAATTGATACATGCTGGAGGGCGCGGTTCCCGAGAAGGTAATCGTCCCGGGAGTAGTGGCAGTGGTCGGGGTGCCGCTTTGCTTATAAAGAATAGTCGCGGTATCGTAATAGACATTGCCGCCGAAAATTGCCACGCAGCGGGCATTCGGAGTGGGGTCAATGCTGGTCGTGGTGGAACTGCCTTTCGTTGTATAACGCGCGCCCTTGATCGCGCCACTACTGGTGCCGACCATCCATATCGCCGTGCCATCGGTGCTCGCGGCACTACGCATGTTATTCCCCACAAAACCGTCGCTGAAGGCGGTCGTGGTGTCCACCGTGCCATCGTACTTGACCACACCCACGACTCGGGCAACGCCTGCCGCACTGACCACACTAGCGAAGCCGATGTTGGTCCCATAGCCGGGAATGATAATAAACCGTCCGTCCGTGGAACGGGTGATCATGCCAGCCGAGGTGGCCGAACCACTGTCCACCAACGGATAGGTGGCCGGGGCGGTCCCAGGGGTCGTAGGCAGCGCGATGGACTGCACCAACGAACCGGCGGACGTATATTCATCCAGAAACACATTGGTGGCCGTGCCGCTCAAAACACCTGTGCCGTCACCAACCCGTTCCACCACCAGGTTACCCGCGGTAAACGGCGCGGCGGTTGCCACAACACTTGCCGCCAGCCATGCCGTCACCGGCGAAACCAGCAATCGTGCCATCTTGCGAAGGCACCCGCGACCGATTTGTTCTGCACTTGTTTTATTCATATTCGCCTAACTGTTAAACGGTGCGCCCGCGTTGTTGTGGCGCGCTCCAAATCTTGATTGTGTAACCCCGCTACCGACGCCGACACCGGCGTGAACTAGCGAACATAATGCACGCAAAACGGTCGTTGAACTATCGTGCGGCGGACAGGCAGCTTCGCGATCTGGCCAATAACGGTGCGCCGCAAAAACCGGCATAAACCGCAGTCTTTTCGAGGTGCCGGCGGAGAAAATGGCGGCGCGTTTCTCCCGTCGTAATGAAGATGTAACCAAACCCGCGTCGTTGAAGACGTGGTCGAATAGAAATTTATTTATTATCGGCCAGCATTCCGGATGCGGTTTTCGCTCCCGCCGCCGGATGACCGGCCGGATGGCGTCAAACACTTTTGCACAATTGTAACCTCCTAGTCATGCGCTCGCAAACAAAGCCCCTGAAACTTCGCCGCATGGGACACAAGCCCCCGCATCTGGTCATGCAACAAATCGTCTTGTCACCGGGACGCGAATTGACGCACGCTCCCGAACACTGGTCTTTTGTTCGGAGCTGCGCCGGGGCCGGATACGCCTTGGGGACCGGGCAAAACCGGTCCTTGGCGGCGGGCGATGTACTCCTCGTGGCTGCCAACTCCGAAGTTTGCCTCCGGGGGAGTCAACTGGGCCAGTGGATCATCTACCACTTCGAGGTCTGGCCGGCCGACTTGCCGGGCTTGTTCACCTTGGCGGACGAGCAGTCCCTGGCGCGCGCGGCAAAAACGGGCAGCGTGGTGACCCGTCATTTTCCTGCGAATTCCGTGACCGCCGCCCACTTCAGCGATCTGTGCCAGCTTCACAACCATCGACCGGGGACCAACCTGGTGCTGCGCGCAGAAATGCTGCGTCTGGCAGCCCATGTGTTGTCCGAGTTAGCCGCCGCCCAGCCGCTCGCTCCATCCACCGGGCTGGAGCAGCGCTTTCGCGCATTGCTCGACTCCCGCGCCGCCGCCGAGCTTATGACCCAGTCCGCCCCCGAACTAGCCGCCAAATGCGGTTGCAGTAAACGCCACTTCCGGCGCCTGTTTCTCGATCATTTTGGCGTCTCGCTTGTAACATGGCAGATTCAACTGCGCATTCGTAAGGCCATGCGCCTGCTCCAGCAGTCCGATGCCAAGGTCGTCGATGTGGCGCTCGAGTCCGGTTTTCAGCACCTGGGTCAATTCAACACCACGTTCAAGCGCATCGTCGGCGTGACCCCTTCCGCCTGGCGCAAGACTCGTCCGCCACGGTTGCTGCCGACCAAATGCCCCCAACCTGGCACATCTTCGGAGCGCGCGCGGCCACTCGCGGCGGCCTGAGCGGCCCGGAAAAGGGGTTCAGCTGGAAAACTTGCGAGTTCCGCCTAGAAACCGCCTGAAAGCATTGCCGGGCAGACGTCGCGGGCAGCATTCGATCCGCGTCAACGCCCAATGGCGGCTCTGTTTTCGGTGGGAGAACGGGGATGCCTTTGGGGTAGCAATCTGTGATTACCATTAAATTATGAAACTTTAATTTCCTCATCCCAGCGACTTGTTGCGCACCGAAATTCTGGAGCCCATGGGGATTACCCCCCTATCGGCTAGCCAAGGACATTGAGGAGAGATGAAAACGGGGACATGGCAAACATATTGGAACCAAATTCCTTTTGCAAATAAATGAACCTGCAGAGAAATATATCTAAAGAAGATAGGAGCTGGAGTCAGGCGCTGGAACGGGCTCAGAATTCAAACCGCGAAACATGCTAAAAACGCGAACGCTGAAAGACAGGAGTTAGAAGAACGGCTTACTGTACCTGCAAACGATAATAACGGCTCCGGTTGGCCGGAAAGGGTAGTTCGAGGTTCCACTGGCCGTTGCTGAACAACGGCGGGTTGGTCACCGGCTGCCAGAACGGCACCGGAAATATGTTGGTGGTGGCATAGAGGGTAAAAATCCCGGCGTCCGGCGGCCAATTCAATTCCGACTTTCCGGCCACCAGCCGCAGCCCAACCTGCGGCTGGGTTTTGACCAGGACTTGCGAAGTCAGTTCGAAGTCGAAACTCATGTCACTGCTGGTGATGGTGACTTGGTGAACTTCTACCGCGATCAGGTTGGTGCCGGGAATAAGCAGCAAGGGGCTGATCGCGTTCGTCAGCCAGTTGGTTTCAGCCGCGCCGCTGATGGTGTTGGTGGCGAGGGTTTGATAGGTCAGCGGGCCGGCGGGCAAATTGTCGCGCCAGACTTCGGCGCCGTTCAGGTACACCGCCGCGCCATCATCGCGCAACAGCCGGCCGGTGAGCGATTGCACCGGGGACGGATCGGTAACCAAAAACTCCCGCCGGAAATACCATGACACATTGGTTCCGCCCAGCGCATTGGTCCGCGCCACAACCGTCGCCTCCGGGCGGCCTTTGCTGGTATCGCCAAAGCCCAACTCGGCATAGCCGGTTTTCCAGCCGACCTCGGTAAAGGCGTTGCTGCGCCAGCCTGCCCCCGGATCCGTGCCGTAATCCCAGTACCGCCATTGCGCCCCTTTGGGCACCATCGTTGCCGGATGCGCGCCAAATTTGGTCCAACGATATTCCCGTCCGCCATTCAGCGGCAAACGCCAGCGCGACCCGGCGGGCACCGGGACAAGCTGGGTGTTCGTGGTGCCGATGGAGAGCACGTTGGGAGGTTGTTCAAAACGTTGCGCATCGAGTTCGAGCGTGAAATTGCGGTCGCGCGGCCAGGTTTTTAGCGTCCAGACATTCCCATCGCGCCGCATCAGGACACTGCCGTCGGTGCGGAGAGCACCAAAATCCACCACGGCGTTCGACACGTTCAGATGCTGCTGATACAGGGTTCCCGGATCGTAGCTGGGCGCATTGGTTTCTGGAACAAAAGTGAGGCTGGCGCCGTTGGTGCGCACTTGGAGAATCCCCAATTGAATGCGGGTCGTGCCATCATCCACACCGGACAAACGCACCCGGCTACCATCGTTGGTATCCGTCATCCCGATCAGCCAGCCATAATCACCATCGGGAATATTGGTGGCGAGGGTGAGAGTCCATGGCCCATCGCTGATCACCTGCCCCACCTGCCACTGCGAGGTGGGCAGCGCGAGCGGATGGTCCTGCTGCCAGCGGATGGTCGAGTTGGTCACGAAATGCACAAAGCACCGGTAATCCTTTGGCAGGCGGTCCTGCACGTCCCAGGCATACGTGAACCGAAACGCCCGCGCGGCGGTCTGTTGAAAATTGGTCACCGAGGGCCGCACCCGGTGAAAACTGGAAAGGTTCCAATCCGAGCCGGGCCGCGCATTGGCAAAATACGTATCGCCGGTATCGGCAAAATCCACCATCACGCCATCGCGCAAGATGGTGCCCGCTTTGATGTCCGTGCCTTCGGCCACCCAGCCAAATTGGGGCAGGGTCCAGGGGCCCGTGGCCAGGGCATTGGTGGAGCTGTTGGCGGTCAGCACCAATCCGTTCGCGTAGGTTACCCGCACCCGGTTGTTCGTGCTGCCGGTCTCAGTTTTCACCGCTGCAGTGATGTCGCGCCATACCCCGCCTGATTCGTACTGGATATCCACGGGCCGGTTTGTGGCATAGCGAGCCGTCACCGGGCTGACCAGATGATGCTCAAGCCAGGCCACCGGCACGTTGGCATAAACATCACTGTTCAGAAACCCCGCATGGCCATAGGCCACCTCTTGCAGGCGATACTGATCCATCACCACCATGGGGGCCGGCCCCGCCCAGTTGGTATCATAATTGCCCGGCCACCAGCGGCTGGCGTATCCCATGCCATGATTGAATTGGAGCGGATGGATTTTCAACAGGTCAAACTCCACTTGCAGCGGCGCATCAAACCCGTCATTTTCCGGCCAGCCAGTGCCAAACTGCGCCTCGGTGCCATCCAGGTAGCCGCTCCAATACCAGTGATGGTTGCCTTCCCCAAAGACCGGCCCGCCATGCGTCGCGCGCTCATACGCCCAAAGCTGCCGATGCACATCCCATACCCGGCTGAATTTACCCGCGCCAGTTTCTCCGGCGCGATAGTCCACATGAAACCAGGGTTCCACCGAGCTATGCACGTCCAGGAAATTGGCCTTGGTGCCATAGCGGGAATGGATCACCGGCGATTGCGTTGCGGCGAGGGATAAAATGGCGTTGGGCTTTTCCGCAAACGACTGGATGCCCGTGCCGGTATTAAACCAGGCATGGATCAGCCCGCTGGTGGAATTAAGGGCGATCTCATTCGTGGTGAAGAAATCGTAGTTGGGATAGTAATCCACGTAATTTTCATGGATGGCACAACGAATGCCCAGGCCTGCTCCAGTGGCCACCAGGTTGCTCAGGCCGACATCACCGCCCAGGTTGGTGTTGGCCGGGTAATGTTGGGGCAGCGCATTGTCATAACCGCTGCGCTGCCAGTTGTGAATAATGGCAATGCAATTGGTGATGCCATAATCGGCCAGGTTGGTCAGGTTGTTGGCGATGTTCGTGAAACTGCCGCTCCAAATATCCAGCACCACCTTGTTGGCCAGGTAACTCAGTTGCGGCGAAGGTGGCGCCGGCAAATTTGGAAACACCTCCGCCAAATGCCAGGCCGCCGTATAAATAATCCGCTCGGACAACCGGTTCCGTGTGCCGTCCGTCAACGCCCCATAGCTGGCGGCGACACCATTGAACGACGAGGCGGAGGAACTGCTCCAATCCAGGAACGCATTCACAAACAGGTTTTCGTTTGGCAGATAATAAACGCTGCCGGAATAATAGGGCGTCACCATCTGCCGTCGGCGCACCACCGGCCCCCACATGCCTGCGTCCAGTGTGCTGAGGCGTGGCTGATCACAATTCACCTCGAAGACCAGACTTTTGCCGATCGGCCGCCCGGTAATGCGCACCGTGGCATTGCTGCCCAACACGGTGTAATTGCGCACGAGGGCGTAGGTGCCGTTGGTGGCCACCCAGCCATTCGTGCCCGCCGTGGCCGTGGAACTCCAAGTCAGGCTGGCGGAACCCGACAACGGAACGCTCACCGGCACATCGCCCGTCATCCGGGCTTGCAGCGTGACGGTGCCCAAAAAGCCAATGGTTCCCGAAGGGCGTTGCCATTGATAATCCAGGAAACCATCCGCCCCGGTGTAACAAAAATGGACCACGTCATTCGACAAATACACGCTACTCTTGCCCGTGAAACCTCCCGCTGGCGCCACTTCATTGTTTTGCACCGGATACAGGTTTGCAAGCGTCAGCGTCGGCGGCGCTGGATGCGAGTTGGTGACGGGCGTATAGCCCTCCAACGCCAATTCGCGCTGGCCCCAAAGTGAAAAATCATAGCTGGCATTATTTTTGGGGCCGGGATCCGTTTCAAAGCGAATGAGCACATTGCTGCCCTTGAGACTGGTGAGGTCGTATTCAAAATTCAACCACACATCATTGGTGCGATTCGTGTCCAGTTGCTTTTGTCCGTTGACATAAACCCGAAACGTTGCGCCATCGGATTGCGTGATGATGTCGGACCGCATGGCCACCGCGCCGCGCAGCAGAATCCGGGTCGCGGCTCCCGGCAGACTGAAATTAAACTGCTGAAACGAGATGCCGGTGCCGCCCCGCCAGGGACAATGCAGGAGGAAGGCCCGTTTGCCATTCTGCGATCCCGCCGGCTCGCAAGCCACCCCGGTGACATCTTCAAAATAGCCGGACCAGCCCAGGGGAAATTGCTGCTCCGACTGCCCGCGATACGCATACCCCACCGCGTACACCCCCAACTCATCCAGATTCATTAACGCATCATCCGGCACAATCGCCGGTTGACCATACCCCGTCCTGGCAATCACCAAACCCGCCAGGGCAATGGCGATCAGCAAACATCTCAAGGCAGCAGGGCGTTTGGTCATATTACACCAGCCGTAATCTTAACCCAGGCGGTGAAAATAGTAAGCTTATTTTTCTGAATGCGGATTGCGGATTGCGGATTGCGGAATGACGTTGAACTCCAAAGCGGTGTCGTCATCCGCCCCTGTTACCCCCGGATTCTGCCACCGCACTCTCCAAATTTTCCCGCGCCGTCCTATTTGAGACTCGTCACCTACGCTTGCGGTTGGGCGACCCACCGGGCTAATACTGGCGGCGCAGATGGGAGGGCAGGATGCCAAGCTCCTCGCGGTATTTGGCAACGGTACGACGAGCCAGCGCGACGCCCTGCTCTTTGAGTTTATTGACGATTTCCTGATCGGAAAGCGGACGCTTGGGATTCTCGATCTGAAACAGTTCGGAGACCATCTCCTTGATTTTCTCATTGGAAACCATCTCACCACCCGGCATTTCCACACCCACGGTGAAGAAGGATTTCATCTCCAGCACCCCTTGAGGGGTCTCCATGTATTTGCCGGAGACTGCGCGGCTGACGGTGGTCTCATGCACTCCGATGACGTCGGCCACTTGCTTCATGGTCATCGGCTTGAAGGCGGATACCCCCTGCTCCAGGAAATCCCGCTGACGGTTGACGATCTCGCGGGCGATATTGAGAATGGTCTGCTGCCGTTGCTGAATACTCTTGATCAGGAATTTGCCCGCCTGGATCTTGTTGCGGATGTAATCGCGCACCTCGTTGCCGCTCTTCGGATCGGCCATGAGGTCTTTGTATTGGTTATTGATGCGCAACCGGGGCAGGTGTTCATCGTTCAGGGTGACGACGTATTCCTCCCCGACCTTCTGGACGAACACTTCCGGGACGACATACACTTCCGGCTGATCCTGCATCGCCAAGCCGGGCCGGGGGGTAAGGTGCGCGATGCGCTCCGCCGCCGCTTGCACGTCCCGCAGCGAGAGGTTCATCGCGCGGGCAATGTCCGGATACTTGCGCCGCCCCAAGGCGTCCATGTGATTTTGCAGCAGGCGGTATTCCAGAGTGGACTTGCGCCCGGCACGTTCGAGCTGCAACATCAGGCATTCGCGCAAATCCCGCGCCCCCACGCCGGGCGGATGACAGGCCTGAATCTGGCTTAAGACGGTTTCAATTTGTTCGCGGGGGCAATTGGTGGCGAAGACCAGCTCATCCACGGAGGATTTCAAGTAGCCGCTATCGTCAATGTTGCCGATGATCATCTCGGCGACGGGACGCAATGACTCATCGAGATCGGACGTCCGTACCTGCTCGATTAAATCCTCCTGCAGCGACTGCCCAGCCGTCAACGAATCCAGAAAAAATTGGCGTTTTTCATCCTCTTCCGCGCTGGAACGCTGGGGAATATTGGTCTGGGAAAAATGCTCGCGCCATTCCTGATCCATCTGCACCAGCCGGTTGAACTCGGCTTGGAAATCATCCACCGGAGCTTCGCTGGGACGCTCCGTGGCGGGATCAAACTGGACGTCCCGGGGCGGTTCAGCCGGGTCGGCACGATTCGATGGATCGCCCTCACCGAGTTCGACTTTGCGCGAGGTTTCGACTTCGTTGGCGGGAACTTCTTCGAGGGCAACGTTTTCCTGCAACTCCTTTTCCACCATGGCCTGCAGTTCAAGGGTAGGCGCTTGCAGCAATGCGAGTGATTGCTGCATTTGCGGCGCCAGAATCTGTTGCTGACTCAGATTCTGCGTTTGATACAGGCCCTGTGCCATGCGGATAGTATGAGTCCCGCCCCTCTTAAAGACAAGCCCTGATTGGTACAAAAATTGCTACTGCATCGCCGTCTCTTAGCCTTTACGGCTACGCAAAAGGAGATTTTGGGATTAGCTTTGGCTTAAACGCTGCTTCGGAGCCTCATAAAGCAACTGATGGGCTTCCGCCAATAACGCCGGAATCCGGGCGGCAAACGGGCTTTTCTCCAGCGCTTTCCGCAAATCGAGCGCTTGCACGTTGGCAGCATTGACGCCGGGGAACCAGTGTTCCGCCTGCCCCAGCAGGTTGTAGCGCATCTTGGCCCAGTCAACCAGGTCCAACGACTTAGCATAGGTCCATAGCCGCACAATTTCCATGATGTTCACTTCGCCGGGCACTTCGGTGTATTCCGGCAGCCCGGCGTGCCATTGCCGGCACCAATCCGCGCCCAGCGCCCGTTCCATCTCTTGGCGTAACCGCGCCTCGATCGGGGCGACCACTTCCTGCATGTGGTCGTAATTCGCCAGCGCCCGCACGTGCTCATCAAAATCACCCGGACGGGCAACTCCACAACTCAGGGTGTGGACTTCCGGGCGGGACAGGCAAAACAGGTCGTTAAATTGCATGGGCGACAGCGGTTGGCAGAGGTTCACCATTTTGGGCGGGGGCGCGTACAGTTTGCCCCCCTTGTCATTGGGGCTGATGATAAATACCCCCATGTCCTGCCGCCGGGCGGAGAGGATGCAGGGCCAAGTCAGCTCGTTGACGAAGTACCAGTGCAGATTGACATAATCAAACGCCCCGCTGTGAATTGCCGCCTGGATTATCTCGGGGGAGGCGTGCGAGGAGAAACCGATGAACCGGCAGCGCCCGGCCTTTCGCAACTGCTGCGCAGCTTCCAGGCACCCGCCCTTGCGCAGGGTCCAATCCAGCAACTGCCGGTTGTTAATGCCATGAATGGCCAGCAAGTCCACGTGGTCCAGCCGTAGGTAGCTCATGGATTGCTCAAAGGTTTTGAGAAAATCCGCCGCCGTTTCGCTCGGTGCCACCTTGGTTTGCACGATCATTTTGTCCCGCGGCAGGGTGGGCAGCACCCGGCCCAACTGCATCTCGGAAGTGCCGTAGCCACGCGCGGTCTCGATGTGGTTGATGCCCAGTTCCAGCGCGCGATGAATGGTGGCTTCCAAGTTGGCCTGACCCTCGGCCGGGATTTCGCCGGGGGCGCAATCCTGCCATTTGTGTTGGTAACGCATTCCTCCGCACGAAATGACAGGCATGGCCAGCTCTGTCCTGCCAAACCGGCGGTAGCGCATGTTCGGTAAATTCATGGGCGCAAACTTGCCACGAAACCCACGCTTTGCAATACCGCAGTGGCAGAAACCTGAAAAGTCCTGTTTGCAGTTACCCGCTTTTCATTCTAATTTAAGTAGCATCCGTTGTCTGCATGAGCGATGAGTTACATGAATCGGCCTGGCTGAGCTGCCTGCGCGAGCAGGCGGAGGGAGTATGGATATCAGTCAAGGTGCAACCGCGCTCCCCGCGAAACGAAATCACCGGGCCGGTCGCAAACGAGTTAAAAGTCAAAGTGACGGCTCCGCCCGTGGATTCCGCCGCCAATGAGGTGTTGGTGCGATACCTGGCGGAGGTGCTGGACTGCCCGCGTGGAGCGGTGCAATTGGTGCGCGGGCAAACGGCACGCCACAAGGTCGTGTGCGTAAACGGGATTTCCGCCGTGGAAATGGTGGAAAAATTGCGGGCTGCCACTTGAAAAAGCACCTCTATCTACTGTTGTGCGCAAGCTTGGCCGTGGCGGGTTGCCATGGTTTGGTGCGCGGACGGCAGACCGCCATTTCCACGGCAGAACACCAGCAACTGCTGACCAAGGTGTATTCGCCAGAAGCAGCCGGTGTGCAAGTCCGCGTCCATGAAGCCAGTCATTCCATTCGCTGGCGGGAAATGGCGCGACCAGAACACGCGGTCAGCGTCCCCTTGCTCCCCCCCGATTCACCGGGCTCCGCGCAACCCATTATCGAAATGCGCATTAACGGCGGCAGTCCGGTGCGGATGGTGGTGGATACGGGAGCACCGGTGACGCTGGTGGACACCACCACCGCGCTGAAAAACAAGCTCATGGTCATTGACCCCGAGCGCATGCAAAATGTGTATCTCGGTTTGGCTGGGGATGAGCAAACGTTTTATGGCATGGCCCGTTCCGTGACCGTGGGACCCGAACTGGCTTTCCGCAACGTGCTCATGGCGATCCGCCTGCAAAAATACACCCAAACCATCGGCGGAATCATCCCGGTGGCACAGTGGGATGGCAACTCCCTGGGAATGTCCACGTTGGGTAACTTTGCCTATCTTACGCTCGATTATACCAATCGGCTGGCCACCTTTTCGTATCGCGATTTTTTTGTGGCGCCAACGGATTCCAATGCGCATAGCGTGCCGTTTCTGCTGGAGTCCAAACAGATGCGCGTGCCGGTGCGTTTCGGCGGGCAAACCACGCTGCAAGCCATTCTGGATACCGGTAATGACGCCCCGCTGATGATCAGTTCCAACCTGGCCAAAGAACTGGGCTGGCAGACCTTGGTGGATCAAGGCACGCCGGCACGATACGTAGGCTTGGGCGGTGAGCTGGAACTACGCTCGTTTAACGTGCCGCTGGTGCAAGTGGCCGGCCTGTCCTTTACCAACGTCCCGGCGGTCTGCGGCCCGGAACAATTCGGGTTAATGATAGGCAGCCACTTGCTGCATCATTTTCGCGTCACCTTTGATTTCCGGCGAAAGCTGCTCTGGCTGGAACCACCCGCACTGGTTCAAGCATCCATGGAAACCGCGAACAAATAAGCGATGGACCGGAACCGAAACCGATCAATAATTCTCTGAAAGCAGCGAGTAACACAACTCGCGCAGGTGATGGAAAAAGCCGCGTTTTCTAGTCTCCTCCAGCGTGATGGGACGGGAGAGGGCAAAATCCGCGGCAATCGCCTTCTCAAGCCGGCTGGCAAAGCCATAATCATAAATCACCACGTTGGCTTCGGCGTTCTTTTTAAAGGAGCGAGCGACAAAATTGATGGAGCCAACCGTGCTCCAAACGCCGTCCACCACCATCGCCTTGGTATGCAGCATGGTGGGCTCATATTCCAATACTTTCACCCCGCCTTTGATGAGTTCACCCTGGTAATACCGGGAGGCATACAAGATGTGAGGCAAATCAATGCGCGGTCCGGGCACCACCGCGCGAACATCCACACCGCGCTTGGCGGCGCGGATCAGTGCCAGGCGGATCTGAAGGTCCGGGACAAAATACGCGTTGGCAATCCAGATGCGTTTGCGGGCCGCCTGAATGGCCATGTACATCATCAGTTTGGACATGGAGGCCTGGTCCGTGCGGGAACTGGCGATGGCCTGCACCAGCATGTCACCGGTGAGGGGAATGGACGGAAACTGCCCGTCACCATGCAACACCTCGCCGGTCGTGTGCAGCCAGTCTTCGAGGAAAATGTGCTGCATTTGCGCGACGGCCGGACCTTCAACCCGCACCGCCAAATCGCGCCACTCGTCGGGGTTGCGCGCATTGCCCATCCAACGGTCATCAAACCCGAACCCACCACAATAGCCCAGCTTCCCATCAATGGTAACGATTTTCCGATGGGTCCGGTGTTCGACGGTATGCAAGGTGTATAAACGAACCGGCTTGTACACCTGAAACTTCACCCCGGCCGTAACCAGATCGGTCTCCAAGGCATCGAGCCGCGACCCCATGTCATCCACCAACACCCGCACTTCCACCCCGGCCCGGGCGCGTTCGCACAGGATCGCAGCCAGTTCATGGCCCACCTTGCCGTCATCATAGATAAAAACCTCGATATTAATGCTGTGTTTGGCGCGCCGTAAATCCTCAAACATGCGCAGAAATACTCCGTCCCCATTTTCCAACAGTTGCGCCGTGTTCCCAGGGCGCAAGCCCGTGCGCAGGGCCTGTTGGGATCGTAAAAATTGCATATCCTCGACCCCATAAGGCGGATCGTACTGATACTGCATCCGTTTGCTCTCGCTGGTGGAGAGGCATCCGGTGAACAGCAGGGGAAACAGCGGCAGTACGGTGAACCAAAGGGAGCCACCAACCTTGAAAGTCGTCAGGGAAAGGCGGCGCGATAGTCCGAAGCAAATTCGAAAAACGGCCGAGGACCAAGGACCAAAACCCTGCGCCAACCCGCACCGCAATGCGGAGACGCAATGGGCCAGTCTGGACCAGACCATGCTTGATGTAGTTTTGTCATTAGCCATGCTCACTGGCTCTTCCATTTCTATTTTCAATTACCGACTTGGACTGTTTTGAGCAAAAAACGCTCAAACTTGGAAACCACAGCCACCCATCCATAAAAGTGAGTATCCCGATAAAAACACGCAATAGCAATCTGCAAAAATCGCATGCATTATCCTTGAACTCACCGGTCAATCGCGGCATGATCCAGCAGACAAACGAAAGGTGTTTATGATTATTTTCGGCATCGTGTTCGGTTTTGTAGCTTGGTTTTGTGCCCGGTATCTCGCCGCCGGTATTTTCACCGTAAATCAGGGCGAACGGGCGGTCAAAACCAGTTTTGGTCGCGCCCAACGCGTCGGCACTGCCACCACGCTGGAACATCCCATCGCCGAAGGGTTGCGCCCCGAGGAACGGGAGCGATACGCCTTCCCACAGGTGCGAGTCATCCCGCCGGGCGGTCCGTATTTCAAATGGCCGTGGGAACGGCTCTATAAAGTCTCCATTGCCACGCAGACGATGAATATGGCGTATGACCCGGAGAATCCCTCGGCCAACCAGAGCGGCAGCCTGCTGGAGGCGGTGACCAAGGATCAGTTGAACACCGGTTTGACCGGGCAGATTCGCTACCGGGTTAGCGAACAGAACCTATACGCCTATTGTTTCGGGGTTAAGCATCCGATTGCTCATGTGATGGGTTACTTCATCTCGATCTTGCGCGAGCGCATCGCGAATTTTGAGGCTCCCTGTACCCCGCCCCCCGCCGGACAACCGGCCAATCTGGAGCTGGCTCCTCCCAGTATTGGAGTCAGCATCAACGACTTGCGTAAAAACCTGCGCGATATCAATGAGCACATGGACCGGGAATGCCAGACCTCGGCGGCCCGATATGGGATCACGCTGGACGCCTCGCTGATCACCGGCATTGATCCGCCACAAGAGGTGGAATCGGCGCTCGCGGCCATCAACACCGCGTATAACCAGGTTTCGTCCGATATTAGCTTGGCGCAAGCCTCTGCGGACCAAAAAATTGTGCAATCCAAACGGGCGGTGGAAATTGAAACCCTTAAGGCGCACGCGGAAGTAGAACCGCTCCGCGCGCTGGCCGAACAACTGGTAGTATTGAAAAAAAGCGGACCGGACGCGTTGCCTGCTTATGTGCGGAATGTCCGGTTGAAACTGTTTAGTGAAACCCGCCGGGCTATTGTGGAGGTATAATATGATTGCCGCCGCTGTCATCACGTTTATTGCGATGTTCATCCTGGAACCGCTGCTGTTTGCGTTGATCAGGAAATTTGGTCTCTACACCATCGTCGAAGAACGCCAGTGCAAAGTCTATGTGCTGTTTGGCAAAGTGTTGCTGGTGTTGGATGAACCGGGTTTGCACCTGCTCTGGATCAAGCTGGGCTGGCGCGCGCCACTGGTCAGCTTTTTTGGCCGGTGCCACACCCTTGATTTGCGGTTGGATCAAGAGTACCTCCGCAGCCAGCCGGTAAACTCCGAGGAAGGCGCGCCGATGGGGATCGGCATCTGGTATGAAATGGTGATCAGCGACCCGGTCTCGTACCTGTTCAAGAATGCCGATCCGCGCGGTTCCCTGGCGGCCAACGTCAGCAACGCGACCGTGCGCTGCCTGAGCAACATGAAACTGGCAGACATGCTGGAAAACCGGCATAAAATGAGTCTGACGGTGCGGACCGAAGTCTCTCAAAAATCACAAGATTGGGGGTACAAACTGGGGTCGGTGTACATTCGCAAAGTGCATTTTCGAGACACGGGAATGATCCGGCAAATCGAAGAAAAAGTGGTCAACCGACTGCGCCAGGTGACATCCTCGATCAAACAGGAAGGCACCAACCAAGTGAATATCATTGCCAGCACGGCGGAGCGTCAGGCGGCGGTGGAATTCGCCAAAGCGCGGGCCATGCGCCCGCAAATTGTGGGTGCCACGTTGCAGGAAATTGCGCGGGATTCAACGATTTTCCAAGCCCTGTTCAGCGTTCTGGAGACCGAAAAACTGCTGGAGGGCAATGCCGATTTGATCATGGTCCCCAAAGGCGAGGAATTGATCAAAGAGCTGCTTGCCGCCCCGGAAGTGCCCGAAAAGCAGGGCTAAAAAAAAAACATTTTAAGCGTTGACAATTATCGGCGAATCGGTAGATTGGCTCTGGTTAATAAATGGATACAAGAACACAGAAGAAACTTGATTTTATGAAATTGATGAGTTCGATCACACGGAAACTGTTGGTTTGTGGAGTTACAGTAACGGCGTTTGCGATGACCGCATCCGTCATGGCCCAAGCTCCCCAAGTTGGTAAAATCACCGTTCGTGCGGTGCATGGCACTGCGCAAGTCCAACTTACTGCCGGAGCCGCTTGGACGCCCCTTCGCGTCAACACCATGCTCAAGCCCGGCGCGGTCATTAAAACGGCGGCAGAATCCTATGTGGACGTCATGTTGGGCCAGATGCTCTCCATCGTCCGTGTGACAGCGAACACCGAGGTGGGGATGGACAAGTTCAATGTCACCAAGACCGACGACGACGTGATCATGGATACTTTACTGGATCTCAAAGCCGGAACCTTGCTGGGCAATGTGAAGAAACTGGCGGCGACTTCCAAGTATGATGTGAAGACCCCGGTGAATGTGTGCGGCATTCGTGGCACGAAATTCAAAGTGGATGGCAATGGTAACGTGGTGGTGTATTCCGGCAAAGTACAGGTGTCTATTACTATCAATGGCGTTACCAACACCTACACGATTGACGCCAGCAAGGGCGCGAAGATGTTTAACTTCCAGAATGCGGCGACGTATGCAGACCCGAGTAACGCGGGAACGCCATTCAGCGGTCCGACTCCTCAGGGTATTCAAGAAATAACCGCTCCTGTGACGGTGCAAAATGGCAACAGTCAAAATAATCAGCCGACGATTGTCATCTCACCCGTTCAGTGACGACGAGCGTTTTGGCGATGGTCAATTACTGACCAAATAATCGGCGAAATACTTTTTTACACCCCAGAGCAACATTTTGTTGCTCTGGGGTTTTTATTTTATACAATGGCGGCGTGAAACTGAAATCGCTCAAACCGGTGCCGCTCGGAATAACCTGCGTGGTATTACTGGTGATTTGCGGGTTGCGCCTGTTGTCCCTGCCGCAGTTATACCCTTCGCTGGATGTGTTTCAACGACTGGAATGGAGCACGTATGACTGGCGCATGCAGAGCGCGTATAAACGATCGACCAATGCACTGGCCAAAGGGGAACCCGGCAATATTACCGTCGTGAGCAACCTGGCGTTGGTAGTTATTGATGATGACAGCCTCAAGGAGATCAATGACACGTTCCGCTTCACTTGGCCATGGCCGCGGTGTCTGCACGGCGATATGGTGCTGGAACTCAGCCGTCAAGGCGCGTTGGCCACTGGTTTCGACATCCTCTTCCGGGAATTACACAAGCCGCAAGCGGCCACCGATCGCGAGGTGCCCGGATTGGGCAAGTTGGGATCAGACGAATACTTTGCTTATGCGTTAAAACAATCCAGCAACGTGGCGCTGGCGGCCATGGGCCAGATGGAAAGCAATGTGGTGCATCTGCTGATGCCAGCGGAGCCGTTCGTCACCAATGCGTGGGCGGTGGGACACATCACGGCAACCGTGGATTCGGATGGTGTGCTGCGCCGCATGATCGCCTACCGCGACGATCCCCGTCAGGGCCGGGTGTGGAATCTGGCCATGCTCATGGCCGCACGTGCCTTGGGCGCGGATCTGAACAAAGCGGAGGTCACTCCGAATCACATCACGCTGCACGGAACCAACGGGGTGGTGCGGGTGATTCCCACTGATCGCGACGGCAGTTTTTACATCAACTGGGTTTTGAATTTCAGCGACCCGCGTATTTTCATTAACAGTTTCCAAGGAGTGCTGGCGCAGGCCAAAGACCGGCGCGAGGGAAAACCGGTGGAGGCGGATTTCAAGGATAAACTGGTATTTATTGGCAGCCTGGGTTCAGGCAATAATATCAGTGACGTGGGCTCAACCCCGCTGAGCCACCAGACCTACGTTTTTGGCAAATACCCCAATGCGGTTAACTCCATCTTGACGGGGCAGTTTATTCGCACGCCACCAGTCACCTGGGATTTGTTGTGGATCGTGTTGTTGGGTCTGTTGGCCATGGTGCTGGCGTGGGAAGTGCGACCGCTGCTGTCCGCCACCGCGTTGCTGACCATCAGCGGCCTCTACGTCCTGGCCGCCTGGTGGTTGTTCATCCAGCATCGCATCTGGCAACCCATATTCATGCCGGTGGGTGGCGGTCTGTTCTTCACCTACGTGTGCGCCACCACCTACCGGGTGGTATTCGAACAAAAGGAACAACGCCGGGTGAAAGGTATTTTTTCGAAAATTGTTTCGCCCAACGTGGTCAATGAACTGCTGAAAACGGACCGAATGTCCCTGGGCGGGGCACAGCGGCGAGTGACCGTATTTTTCGCCGATATTCGCGGTTTTACCGAGATGACCGATCAGACCCATGCCCGCTCAGAAGAATATCTGCGCCAACACACGCTCACCCCTCAGGAAGCTGAAATTTACATGAACCAGCAGGCGCGCGAATTACTGGCCACCGTGAATATGTATCTGGGTGCCATCGCCGATGTGGTGAAAAAGTACGACGGCACCCTCGACAAATATATTGGTGATTGCGTAATGGCTTTTTGGGGCGCGCCAACGCCCAACGAAAAACACGCCTCGTGTTGTGTGCGCGCCGCCATTGACGCACAGCGCGCCATTTATGCGCTCAACCAGCAGCGTGCCATTGAAAACAAACGGCGGGAGGAAGAAAACAAGCGTTTGGTGGCTGGCGGGGAATCGCCATTGCCCATGCTCAACCTGCTGGCACTGGGGTCCGGCATCAGTTCAGGTGTGGTGACGGTAGGGCTGATGGGATCAGAGGCGCACATCGTGAATTACACTGTCTTTGGCCGCGAGGTGAATTTGGCCAGCCGACTGGAGGGCGTTTCCGGCAGAGGTCGCATCATCATCAGTGAACCAACCTATGAAGAGCTAAAGCAAACCGATGCGGAACTGGCCGACACCTGCATCACGCACCCGCCAGTCATGGTCAAAGGCATGAGAAATGCCATCAAAGTATTCGAGGTCCCGTGGAAACAAGAGGAAAAAAAAGTATAAATAGGGCTTGCAAGCCAGCGGGAGACTGATAGGTTCACGCCTCTTTGATTTTAACGATAGAATTGTTATGGCACGTATCTGTGAATTAACTGGTAAAGGCCCGACCAAGGGCAGTCGCATCTGGCGCAGTGGCAAAGCCAAGAAAAAAGGTGGTATCGGCACGCACGTGACCGCTATCACGAAGCGGCGTTTTTTGCCCAACCTGCAACGCGTCAAGGCCGTGATTGACGGTGAGGTGCGCCATATCTGGGTGTCCACCCGGGCGCTCAAAAAGGGTTTGGTGGTAAAACCGCCGAAGCGCACGTATAAGGCCCCCGCCAAGGCGGCCGCGAAATCAGTTGCCAAGGCCTGAACAGCCTTTGAGTTCTTTTATCAAAGGCGCCCGTTGACGGCGGGTGCCTTTTTTGTTTTTCCCATTCTTTTCGCTTGAACTCGTGAGAAAAGACAGCTATAAATTACCACCGTCAGTGGCGACGCCTCCGGGAAGTTGGTAAACCGGTGGCGGCGCAGTGTCGGGTTGCCCACGTGGCGGAATTGGCAGACGCGCTAGATTCAGGTTCTAGTGAGTAAC
>JBAXGN010000109.1 GCA_037139415.1 Verrucomicrobiota bacterium
GCGTGCGCCTCAGTCCTACTCGACCCGGTTCATTTTTCTGCAAGATCGGTTCCCAGTTTCAAGTTTCAGGTTTCAGGTTTCAGCTTTTCTGAGTCCGTGTCCATCAGTGTTCATCCGTGGTTAAAAATTGAAGCTCAACCAGGAACCAAGAACGGTTCCTTCCGGTCATCTATGCCTACCGTTTTAAGAATCGGGAACCTGCGTTTCCATTTTTACTCTGACGAATTAAGCGAACCCGCCCATATTCACGTTGCCAATCCGGATGGCGAGTGTAAGTTTTGGTTGGTGCCAGTACGATTGGCGAGCAATCACGGGGTTAAACCGCATGATTTGCGACGAATTGAAATTTTGGTTTTTGCGAACCGCAGTTTGTTGAACCAAGCTTATGAAAAATTCGATGGGCGTTGATACTTTCAGCCCTCTTGAACCCACTGCGATCAAAGCGTGGGTCAAAGGCCGCACGGTGTTTGTTGAATTGACCGATGACCGAGTGATCGGATTTCCAGCTAATCGCTTTCCCATCCTAAAAAGAGCATCCAACGCTGAACTCCAGCAAGTTTCCCTTAGACTGAATGGCTATGCTTTACGCTGGGAAAACCTGGATGAAGACATTACCGTGCCGGGAATTGTGGCGGGGCGTTTCCCAGAACCCCCTTTGGTGGACCAAAAAGTCAAAAACCTGGTCAGACACCTCTGAACACCCATCCCTACCGTAAACTGTTTTTGAACCAATAACAACCACCTGATAACCGATAACAGTTCTTGATCTTAACTGTTTTCATATCCAGGTCTCATATGTTTCAATTTTTTTGCCATGTCCGGCTTCCCATCTTTCTGCCGGTTCATTTTTCTGCAAGATCGGTTCCCATTTTCAAGTTTCAGCTTTTCTTAATCCGCGTCCATCTGTGTTAATCAGTGGTAAAACATGACCGTCATTATCCAAGTTATTAGTCTCGGGAAAAACACCGCTGCGGCTGTCATTCGATCCTTTTGCGGAGAAGTTTTCCACTGCCAGGGCATGGAGCCACTGAGTTTCGGCGAAAGACTGTTTTGATTCCCAAGTTTTTGATTACTTTCACATGCCCTCGACATCCCCAAAAAACTCGTATGGTCAGATCATTAAGAGCACCGGCCTGATTGGTGGATCTTCGTTGGTTAGCGTGCTGGTGAGCATGGTTCGGGTCAAGTTTACGGCCGTCTATCTCGGCCCCTTGGGAGTTGGGTTGTTTGGTGCTTATACCACGATCCTTCAGCCGATCACCGCCGTGTCCGGGTTTGGTCTTGCGGCTAGTGGAGTGCGGCAGCTTGCTGAAGCGAACGGAACTGGTGATCAAGCCAAGGTGGCACGCACGGTTCTCACCGTAAAACGGGCGGCGCTGCTCTCTGGGGTCATCGGCGCGTTATTGCTGCTCGTCCTTGCGTACCCAGCCTGCCTCTCCACCTTCGGCAATACCGAGCACGTTATTCCATTGGCCGTTTTATCCCTGACGCTGTTGATCGGCGGCTATTCCAGTGGCTTGGGCAGTGTGCTTCAGGGTTTGCGCCGGGTGCGCGATATGGCGGCGCAATCCATCATCGGTGCCGTGCTTGGCTTGCCGCTGGTCATTCCCATGATGATACTCTGGGGCATTGATAGCATTGTGCCCATGATGGTGGCTAGTTCGGTGATGGGCGCGAGTATCACTTGGTGGTACAACCGCCGTATCCAATTGCCCGTGGTTCACATGACCTGGCGGGAAACGTGGATGGAGGCAACGCCGATGCTCAAGTTGGGCTTTGTATTCATGTCCACCGGCTTGATGGGGGCCGGGGTTGCCTATTTGACGCGGTTGATTATTATTCGCAAGCTGGGCTTGGAAGCCAATGGTTTATTTTCCGCCGCGTATATGTTGTCCAGTTATTATGTCGGCCTGATCCTTGCAGCAATGAGTACGGACTTTTATCCTCGGCTCACTGCCGTAGCGAATAACAACCTGGAAATCAACCGTTTGGTCAATGAACAAACCGAGGTAGGCATGTTGATGACCATGCCAGGCTTGGTGGCAACTCTATTGCTTGCTCCGTTGGTAATTCGGGTTTTTTATACCGCAAATTTCAACCCTGCCATTGAAATCCTCCAATGGCAGGTTTTTGGTATTGCCTTGCGGGTTTTATTCTGGCCAATGGGTACGATTCTAGCGGCTAAGAATGCCAAACGTTTAATCTTAATTACGGATGTGGCTGGCAATTGTCTCAGCCTCATTTTCTTTTATTTGGGCATCGAATTCTTTGGCCTGCCGGGTACGGGAATCGCGCTATTTCTATTTGGTTTAAGCGCAGTGCTCATTGGCATTGTGGTCACTCATCGTTTGACCGGATTCCGTTGGTCGTTGGCCAACCTCAGGTTGCTCGGTGTTATGGCTTGTCTTCTGATTCTCAGTTTTTTGGTTGCCAGAAACCTGACCTGGTTGTGGAGCACCACCATCGGGGTGGCATTAACGGGATCCACCGCGTGGTTTTGCTCGCATACGTTGAACCGTTTGTTAGGCCACAACCTCTTGCTTGCGACTTGGAATAAACTCAAAAACAGCTTTCCTCTTCGAGGGAAAAGTGAATCCTAGCTGCTACCACGCAAACTCACTCCCCACCCGCCAAGCAAAGAGCTTGCTCCTCCGCCCGTCCCCCATGCCTCCTCTCGTCTCAATAATCATCCCCAGCTTCAACCAAGGTAAATTCATCAAGGCCACCTTGGACTCCATCCTGTCGCAGGATTACCGGCCGCTGGAGATCATCGTGGTGGATGGCGCTTCCAAAGATGAAACCGTGACTGTCCTGCACCAATACGATGGCGTGCCGGAAGTCAAATGGATCTCCGAACCGGATAAAGGCGTAGTGGACGGTGTGAATAAAGGTTTCCGACGGGCACAGGGCCTGTTTGCCGCGATCCAAAGCTCGGACGACTATTACCTGCCGGGGGCCATTGCCACGGCAATGAAAGAGTTACAGAATGATTCGCAGCTTGGGTTCGTTTTTGGTGACATCGTCAAAATAGACGCGGATGGCCGGGAGCTTTCTCGGTCCAAGCTGGGGCCATACTCTCGAGAAAATATTCTGTCCCTGCAAACTTGGATCCCCCAGCCCTCGTGCTTTTTTCGTCTCGAACTCGCCCGGCAGCTTGGCGGGTGGCGCGAGGAAGTGCCGTATGCGCCCGACACCGAGCTGTGGTACCGCATGATGCTCCGGGCTGGGGCCAGGAAAATTGACCAGCCATTGGCCGTGCGGCGCATGCACGGGGAACAACGCGACCGGCAGGGGGAAAAAATTATCCGCTCGTATGCCCAGGTGGTACAGGATTATTTTGAGAAGTTTGGCGCCCCCCCGGAATTGCGTCCAGCGGCGGAAGCTGGGCTGCTGCTGATGCGCAACCGCTATGGGTATGGCGAGAACGAGTCCGTTAAACTGGACCGCCTGCGGCAGGCGGTGGAAATGTATCCACCACTCGCCAAGTTGCTACCTCCAGCCAGTGGACTTTTTAGGCGGGCAGTTGGGAAGGTGTTGCGAAAGCTAAGAGTGCGCCAGTGATTTTGGGTAGACAATATTTATCACGGATTTGTTAAATCGATATCATGTGTGGCATATTTGGATTTGCCGGTAAAGTCAGTGAATCGGAGTTCGAGCGGTGCGGCCGCTTGCTGCGACACCGGGGGCCGGATGCCTTTGGGGTCCATCATGATCGGGATAACCAGGTACATTTTGCCCATTGTCGGCTGGCCATTATTGACTTGTCGTCCAATGGCGCTCAGCCGATGTGTAATGAAACGGGTGACGTCTGGGTGGTTTTCAATGGCGAGATATATAATTTCCAGAAGCTGCGCCAGGAGTTGGAGGGATTGGGACACGTGTTCAAATCCAATAGCGACACCGAAGCCATCCTGCACGCGTGGGAGCAATGGGGGACGTCCGCCTTTAAGCGGTTGGAAGGGATGTTTGCGTTTGGGTTGTGGGACCGCCAGCGTCGGCAACTGGCGCTGGTGCGGGATCGGGTCGGCATCAAGCCCCTTTATTATGCGGAAACTGTCGGCGGGCTGGCCTTTGCGTCCGAACCCAAAGCCATTGTCAACCTGCCCGGGTTCAAGCGTAAAATATGCATGGAAGGACTCGCGGATTACTTAATGTATAGCTATGTGGCCGGCAGTCATTCCATTTGGGAAAATATCCATCAGTTGCTGCCGGGGCATTACCTGCTGTATCACCTAAAAGATCGTCGTTCCGAAATCAGCCCGTATTGGCAACTTAATTCCGTGCCGCGCCATTGGTCGGAACCGGAAGCCATCGAATGCCTCGATGGGCTTCTTAAAGCGGTGGTCAAAGAGCATTTGATAAGCGATGTCTCCATTGGAACTTTCTTGAGCGGAGGACTGGACTCAACCATGGTTGCAAGCTACGCCGCCGAGGCGCATCCACGGATTCAGACCTTCACCATTGGATTTCAAGGCTGGGTGGTGGATGAAACGTCTGCGGCGCGCGTCACCTCGACCGTGCTGGGTACGACTCACCACGAGGAGTTTGTTCGAGCCGACCGGATGGAGGATTGGATGCCGATGTTTAAGCAACTCGACGAACCCATCGGAAACACCTCCAGCATCCCCACGTTCCTCATTAGCAGCCTCGTTCGGAGGCAGGTCACCGTGGCCCTTTCTGGAGACGGTGGCGATGAAGTTTTTGGCGGCTACAAATGGTATGCTCACATGGAACGATGCCGCTGGCGCAAACGAGCCCTGTTTGGATGCTCCCCGCTGATTCGGGCTTTAGGTCAGGATACCACCAAACTCGGGCGTCGGGCGGACCGTCTGCACTTTTATCGGCAGTTGCATTGTCCCAGTTTTGATAGTAGTGAAATCCGCACCCTTTTTCCCGGCTTGCCTGACGACTTGTTGCGCCGCCCGGCGACTTGGCTTTATGAGAAACATTTTCAGCCGGAACCCGGTGGTATCAAACGCTGGCAGAATTTGGATTTCCACACCTTTTTGCCGGATAGCAACCTGGTGTACTCGGACCGAGCTTCGATGTTGAACTCGATTGAAATCAGGGTACCGCTGCTGGATCGTCGCATCATCGAATTCGCGTTTTCGCTGCCGGAACACCTTTCCATGTCCGATCTGACGCAAAAACTGCCACTGCGCAAGCTGCTGGAAAAACGTGGGTGCGGCCACGTCCTGCAAAACCGCAAACAGGGATTTTCCTGCCCGGTGTTTCTCTATTGGAAGCCTGAGGACATGGCGCAAGAGATGCTCCACGGGGCTCTGGTGCGGGAAGGGATTGTTAACCCGGTGGCACTCAGTGAAATCTGCCGACCGGAGGTCGTTCAAGCCAATGGATTACGTATCTGGCTGCTGATGGTTTTGGAAAAATGGTTCAGCAACTGGATGCTGGTCTAACTTCATGAAGCAGCCCAATCACATTCGGCAGCAATTCGGAGTTTTAGGCTTGGACTTGCCACGTTTGGCTTGGTGCCTGGCCCGACCTGGTGGTTGGCTCCATTACCGGAACCGCATTGATAATTTGAAGATTTCCCCGGATGGCCGGGCCGTGGCCTGTCAGAGTCAATGGGGTAGCAATCTGCACGCGATGGACCAATTCCCCGCGCTCAGTTGGCCGCTGATGCGGCGCGCGCTTCGGGCGTGGCCGGTGCGATTGAGCCGAACCCCGGTCATCTGTGGCGCGCCGCAACTGTCTTTCATCCTGCCGCACCGGGGACGGCTAAGGCTGCCATTGCTGCATATCACCATTGAATCCATCCTGGCGCAGCGGGAGGTGCCAGTGGAGTGTATGGTGGTCGAGCAAAATGAGCGCCGGGAAATTTTTGACCTGCCGCGTGGCGTTCGCTATCTGCATCTGCCCCATCCCAAAGATCCGGTTTCCTGGCGCAAATCTTGGGCCTACAATGAAGGCGTTCGTCTCGCTTCCACCGAAATCGTGGTTTGTCATGACGGCGATATCCCAGTCCCCACTCGCTATGCGGTGGAAATTCTGCGGCAGTTCCGGGAGCACCAATGGGATGCGGTGTTTCCGCAGCGGTTCCTGTTTTACCTCAATTCCTCAGTTACACGTGAAATCATTGCGCAGCGTTCCCTTCCCCTCTGCCATTTGCCGGAATGTGTCCGACAGAATTGGAAAGGCGGCACCTTGGCAATCCGAAAAGAAGCGTACTGGAAAATCGGCGGCTTTGATGAGCAATTTATTGACTGGACGGGGGAAGATCTCGAATTTCATGACCGTTGCCTGGAGTTGAATTGCTTTGACTACGGGTACATCCCCTTCCTTCATCTCTGGCACCCTCCACAGGAAACCAAACTGGGACTAAAAAGAGAACAGAACCTCGCAGAATTCCATAATTTGATGCAAATCCCGCGAGCGGAACGCATCCGCCGGTTGGTGGGTCAAACGTGACAGGCGGTATGAATCTTGAAGTCAAGTGAGTGATCATTCCCTAAAAATTGCCATTGTCGGCTGTGGTGCCATCGCCGGGGAGATGCATGTGCCGGCAGTGCTGGCCAATCCGCACGGCCGCTTGGCTGGTTTGGTGGATGCCGACCTCGCCCGTGCCCGAGCGCTGGGCGAAAAAATAGGTGTTTCCCGGATTGCCGCCCGTCTTTCAGAGCTGACTGGGGAAATCGATGCTGTGATCCTGGCGACCCCGCCGCATATTCGTCCGGCGCTGGCAGTAGAGGCGTTTGCGATGGGCTGCCATGTGCTCTGCGAAAAGCCGATGGCCAACACCGCCGCCGAATGCGCGCAAATTATTGCGGCGGCCAATGCAACCCAAAAGGTGCTCGCCATCGGCCACAACTACCGTTTCTGGCCGGTGCGTCAGGCGATCAAAAAAATTATTATGGAGGGCCGACTTGGTACGATTCAACAAGTGGAAATTTCTGAGGGCAAACCGTACACTTGGCAGCCGGTTACGGGCTATACCATGATCAAAAGCCTTGTGCCGGGCGGGGTGTTGCTCAATGCGGGCATTCACACGTTGGACGCGCTCCTCTGGTGGTTTGGACGTCCTGTGGCGGTTGCCTACGAGGACGACGCCTGTGGCGGCCTGGAGAGTAACCTGCGTTTGCAATTGGAATTTGCCGGGCAAATCAAGGCAGGCTACCGGCTGAGCCGCACTTGCCTTTTGGATAATCAAATCCGGATTCAAGGTGAACAGGGAACCGTTCAGTTGTCCATCTATGGCCGGGATCGCTACCAATTCATTCAAAATGGCGCCTCCTCAGTAATCGATTGCGGCGAGCCGGGCTCGACCGCCGATCTCAGTGCCCAGGTTCAGCTCACCGATTTTATTAGTTCCATTTACTCCGGCAAACCGCCCCAGGTGGATGGTCTGGCTGGTCTTGCCGCCGTCCAGTTGATTGAGCAATGCTACCTGGCTAAGCGCAAGCGGCCTTTGCCGGAAAAGGCCCCGCTGCCGGGATTAACTTGGTGAAACCGTACGAAAATAAGCTGGTGCTGGTCACCGGTGGAACTGGCTTTGTTGGCGGTCGGCTGGTCGAGCGGCTGGTGCTCGAAGAAAAGGCGCGCGTGCGCGTCTTGGTCCGTAATTGGACCCGGGCGGTATGGGTCAGCCGGGTGGATGCCGAGCTGGTGGAGGGCGACCTCACGGATCTACCGTCCGTGCGGGAAGCGGCCAAGGGGGTGGACTATGTCTTCCATTGTTCCAGTAGCGGCAACTCGCCAGAATCTTACCGGCGCACGAATGTGGATGGCACGCGTAACCTGCTGGACGCCCTTGCCAGCCAGTCATTATCGCGCCTGGTTTTCCTCAGCAGCATTGCAGTTCACGGCCCTAATCCGGCCGATGGCATGAATGAACAGTCCCCCATGGCACCCGGTGCCAACGCGTACAGCCAGTCCAAGATCGAGGCCGAATTGTTATTGCTGCAGCGCTGGCGCGATCAGAAGACCCCCATCACTATCCTCCGCCCAACCTTTATCTGGGGGCCACGCTCTCATTTGTTCACAATCCGGCAACTGAAGGAAATGCGGCACGGCACCTTTGCCCATGTGGACGAAGGCCGGGGCTCGTGCCACGCAATATATGTGGATAACCTGGTGGACTCAATGTTGCTGGCTGGGCTAAAGCCGGAGGCGGTGGGGGAGGCGTTTTTAGTCACCGACGGACTGGACATCACCTGGGGCGATTTTTTCGGTTACTACCAGCAGTGGTTAAAACTGGACAAACAGCCTTCGATTAACTCTCGGTCCCAAGTGGTGCGCAACGGTGCCAGGCTGGCCGATTGGCTGGATGAGTGCCTGGTGCGGTTTAGCGGTAATCCGGCCCCCTTCTGGCGGCGCGCGGTGCGGCGCAGTCTGCGAATCGTGCGGGATCAGTTGCGCGCATGTCATTACCCACGGCTTTGGGACTTGGAAAAATTTGCCCGTCGCGGTCACGTCAATATCGGCAAAGCCAGGCGGTTGCTGGGCTATGCGCCACGTTACGACCTCGCCGCTGGCATGGCCGAAACTGAGCGTTGGGTGAGAGACCAGATGGAGGAAGTTTTTGGGAGTATCAAAAACCACTAGTAACGACGTTTTTGCCAACTAAATTCATCACGCATTTCGTCCTCCTAAAATAATGCATATCACTTCCATTTCAATGGATGCGGGCGGCCAAGGTTCCATACCAGATATTATCCGCAAGCAGGTCGAGTGTTTCGCGGCTCTGCAGCAGCGTGTGACAGCAGTTTCTGATTATTTTGGCCAATCGTACCCATGTGAGAGCAAAATTACCATTAAACCGGAAATTCCTCGTGCCTGCCAGTTTGGGGACCGGATTGCCATGGCAGGTTGGAATCGCCTCCCCAGAAGCAATTTAAAAAGCCTGTTACGCCCCAAAAACTTTTTCAGGGAGATTTATTTTCCTCGTACGGCAAATAAATGGCTGACTAGCAATGGACGATCGGGAAAGTTTGACTGTTTGCTGACCAATCAGTGTGCGATTCCTCCGTGGTTGTCGGGCTCGTCGCAAGCATTGGCAGTGCCTTCTGTGTTTGTGGAGCACGGAGATGTTTTTACTTACGGGTGGAGTTATTTTGGGTTGCTGACGACTGCCTATTATCGGTGGTGCATGAAGAAAATATTCCGATCTGTTGACCATTTAATTGTGGTTAATCAGCGGGCGGCTGAGGCGGCCAAGGCGCGTGGTGTTCCCGGTGACCGGATTTCCATTATACCTAACGGGATTGATCTGGAGGAGGTAGGTAGTACGATACCCAAGCCAGTTGGTCAATCGGGGCCATTCCTGAATCTATTATTTGTTGGTGAGTTGGTCGCCAGAAAAGGAGTGCCGGAGTTGCTTCACGCCTTGGCCTTGCTAAAAGGTAAACCAATTTTCTGCCGATTGGCAGGTGTCGGCCGGGATGAAAAAAAGTATCACGAACTAGCCCATGCGCTTGAAATTGACAGCATGGTCGAATTTCTTGGCTACGTGCAGCGTAAAAACCTCGGGCAATATTATGCGGCTGCGGATGCCTTCGTGCTGCCTTCCTTCGCCGAAGGAAGGCCAGCGGCAATGCTTGAAGCCATGGCCTGTGGATTGCCGGTAATTGCCTCGGACATTCCCGGCATTTCTGACACCATAAGGCATGGCTGCGAAGGGTTGTTGGTACCGCCGGGGAATCCGAATCGTTTGGCTGAAGCACTAAATTCGGTCGCATCCAACCCAGAGATGATTGAATCCATGGGCAAATTTGCGCTGCGTAAAGCTGAGGATTTTTCCTGGAAAAAAGTTGGGGGCGGATCAAAGTAACCTTGGAAATGGTGATCCAACGGGCTAAATCCGAAGGATTGCGATCAGCCTAATCGTGATATAAACGAAGTGAATGTGCATGCCGACACTGCAAATTATACGACGCATACGACCGGGATTACATGATTGTCTCGCTCACCTTTGACGACGGATTAGATTGCCATCTGGACGTGGCCATGCCGTTGCTGGCGAAACACGGATGGCACGGGACGTTCTTCGTTAATCTGAACTCACTTGGGTTTTGCGGCCGTTTGCCGGATTGGCAGGCCGCCGCCAAACGGGGGAACGAACTGGGCAATCACACCATTTTCCATCCTGCCGTTTCCGGTAAGAGCTATGTCACCGAGGGCAATTGCCTGGAGAATTACACTTTGGACCGCATGCGCGTGGAATTAACCACTGCCAACCAAATCCTCACCGCCTTGGACGGCCGGAAGGAGCGCACCTTTGCCTATCCCTGCTGTAATCCCGTGTTGGGACGTCCTGGCTGGTCAAAACGATTGCTCAAAAAATTCGGTCTGGACCGAACCCGGCTGATGAGTTGCCTGAACCAATGTCCCGCTCTGGACCTCGTTGCCTCCCAGGCTGACTACTCCTCACTTTTGCCCGAACTATTCGTCGCCGCCCGCGCTGGGGGCTATCCGACTGGAAGGGGCCCAGTACCCTTGACTGAGCGTTACAAAGTTCCTTGCCTTTCCGCAGATGGAAAGACCGCCGATCAACTCATCGGAGAATTCGAGGCCGCCAAAATGCGTGTCCCGTGGGTACCGTTTATGTTCCACGGCATCGGTAGTGGTCATCACTTATCCTGTACTGAAACTGACTTTCAAGCCCTGCTCAAGCACCTGTCTGGCGACCCCAATAATAAAGTCATGCCCTTCCTCGCCGCCGCCAAAACCCACTACTCAAACCAATAACTGATAACTGATAACTGATAACTCCCCCCAAGCCTCAAGTTTCATCCCTCCGCCTTTCGAACATGCCTCACCTCATCCCGCACCTGGTTTCCACCATCATTCCTGCGTACAACCGCCCGCAGATGCTGAAGCGCGCGGTGGAGAGCGTGTTGAAGCAGACGTACCGCCCCATTGAAGCCATCATCTCCGATGATGGCTCGACCGACGGCACCCCCGAGATGGGGCGCACACTCGAAAAAACGCATCCGGATGAGGTCAGGTACATCTGGAATCCCAACCGGGGGGCTGGCCCGGCGCGGGAATCCGGCCGCCAACTGGCGCAGGGCGAGTTCATCCAGTATCTGGATAGCGATGACCGGTTACTGCCGCCCAAATTTGAAGTCATGGTCAAGGCCTTGCGCGAGCATCCGGAATGCGGTGCGGCGTATGGGTTTATCCGCTTTTGCCCAGAAGGCCAGGAACCCTGGCCGCAGCCGTACAAATGCTCTGGCCAAGAGTTGCCGGAACTGTTCCCGCGCCTGCTTTATGACCGGTGGTGGAATACCGATTGCCCCCTCTTCCGCCGCACCGTGTGCGATGCCGTGGGGCCTTGGACCGACCTGCGTTATTCTCAGGATTGGGAATATGATGGCCGGGTGGGAGCGTTGAAAACCAAACTCATTCATTGTCCCGAGTTTGTTTGCGAACAGCACGATCATGGTGGCGTGCGTCAAACCGCCAAGTCACCCTGGCTTAAGCCCCCGGATCGCCTGCGTTTCCTGCGCCTGATGTTTCAACATGGACGACAGGCCGGTGTGGGCATGGAGTCGCCCGAAATGCGTCATTTTGCGCGGTGGTCCTTCCTCAATGCCCGCCAATGTGGGCTCTTGGGCGATGCTGCCGCCGCCAAAGGGTGCCTCGAACTGGCCGTGGAAGCCAGCAACGGGGCCTTCAAAGATATGCCTGTATATCGCGTGGTGGCGAATACCGTAGGGTGGCGAATAGCCGCGCAATTGGCGAGTGCCCTGGACCGCTTAAAACCGGGTAAAACCAGCAATACCACGCTTAAACAATCCTGGATGGAACGTCCTCAAACACCACCCAAGAACAAATTTTAGCATCTTCCTTCCTGCTTTAAAAAAGACCGACATCGTTGATTTGCCGTCGAAAACCTCAGTAACTGAGAACCGCCAACGGTCCAATACAATTAACCAATAACTGCTAACTTGCACTCAATTCTCGGGTTTCAGTTTTCAGGTTTCAACTTTCATACCTTCCCCCGCCATCTCCGTCGTCATGAGCGTCTATAACGGCGAAAGTACGGTGGCCCGTTCCGTCGAGAGCGTGTTGGCCCAGACGGGTGTGGATTTTGAGTTCATCATCGCCAACGACGGATCAAAAGATGGGACTGCTGGAATCCTTGACGGCTTATGCGGCACGCGATGCGCGGGTGCGGGTAATCCAGTGTTGGCAGATCGGCAACCTGAATTAATTCTAAAGCACTGCCGAGTTTACCCGCTGGGTGACCGATCCAAGATCAAGTCTATGTTAGACGAGTTGAACAGTATTCCCCGCCAAGTCAGGTGAATAAGCTGTTGCGTGCCAAGGCGGCGGCGAGCCTCGCCATGGCTTTACTCATTGGTTGCAGGGATAGGACACAGGGACTAGCCGAAAAAAGGGCGTGAAAACTGAAAAAAACAAAACTTTTGTGTTCCAAACCATGTTCCAGGCATTAACCCGAGTGTTTTTCGTTTTGGAATTTGAATCAGTTATTTAATTGAAAAGGCTTAAAATTGTTGTTCTCACTTGCCCGGGCGGATTTCAAACGCATCTGGTGCGTCGCCTCATAGAGCGGCATGAGGTCATTGGTTGGTTGACAGTGAGTCAACAACCTCCTTCGCGCAGCCAAAGACTAAGTGCGCTTTGGTCTCGTTACAGGAGTCCTGTGTGTCTGGCTCAGCATCTCGAGGCGCGAAGGAATTGCGTTTCCTTTGAAGAACGCGCTCAGCCGTTGTGGGATAAATTGTTCGGCGCTCAGAATCTGCCAAAAGTTCAGCTCGCCATCCCGAGATTGCATGTGCATGATGTGAACTGCCCGGAAGCGGTTCGGTTTGTCCAACAGTTGGCACCTCGTCTCATTGTAGTCAATGGAACAAATTTGCTGCGAGCACCGTATTTGGACGGAACCATTGGCGAAGGAGTCAAGATTCTAAACATTCACACCGGTTTGAGTCCTTATTCCCGTGGCGGCAATTGCAACCTCTTCTGTATTTTGCATGGTCAATTGCAGATGGTTGGGGTAACTGTCCACCACATCGACGCGGGGATCGATAGTGGTGACATAATCTACACGGATCGCCCTTCCATTAGGGGCGAAGATACTTTCGAGTCGTTGGAGCATAAGGTGTGTCGCCTAGGAGTGGATCTGCTGATGCTCGCATTGGAGCAGTTTAATCAAGGCTCACTGCCGCGGCACCCTCAATGGACCAAGGGGCGATTATTCTTGCGACGAACAGGTTATGTTTACGAGCCATATCAGCGGCTGAAAGCAAATTCCCTGTTGCAGGGAGGTGGTTTGATCGAGCAATACCTGAGGAATCGCGCAGCGTACGATGAAAGTGTCACGTATTTCCCTCCCACCGAGCCTCAAGACACGTGGAGGCATCCAAGTACATGAATGCTTCTATGCTGACCCGAGTTGCCCGTGCTGGTGTCCGCCTCGGTTATCATGGCCTGCTGAACCGTCATTTCCTTAAGTCGGCCCTGGCGGGCAAGGTGACCATATTGCTGTATCATCGCATCGCCGAACACGATGAAGATCCTTGGCTTGAGGAGTGTGGTGTACCATACACTCCCCCGTCAATATTCCAAAAGCATCTGGAGATGTTGCTTTCTGTGAAGGGGCAGGTGCTGACCATGGACGAACTCCTATGCGTACCGGGTAATGTCAGCCGTCCCCGTTTCGTCATCAGTTTTGATGATGGTTTTGCAGATAATTTCACTACTGCCCGGAGCATTCTTGAAAAGTATGGCCTGCGCGGACTGTTTTTCATTGCAACTTCATTGCCAAATAAACATCGGTTGTGGGACCATCGTTTGTCGTGGCTGCATGGCCAACCGCCTGCGCGTGCGAAAATGGAAAGCATGCTTCGTGCGTGGTTACCGAAGCCGATGGCTCGGCATAATGCGTTGTGGTGCCTGCGGCATTTGTTGCCTCCGCAGGAGATTGAGAGAATGCTGGACACCCTCGAAGGTGAATTTTCCCCATTTCCTCAGTCCATCGCTGAGAAGATCTATGGGAGCTGGGAGCAAATCCGGGATACGGCGAATGCTGGACATCAGATTGGTGCCCATACCGTTCATCACTGGATGAGGCATACCATAGGCCTTGAGTCATTCCGAAGCGAGCTTCTGGCTTCCAAGGCAGAGTTGGAAAAACAGTTAGCTCGACAAGTCACGGCGTTTTCTTACCCCTATAATTCCTATTTATTCACCGATGTGGAGCTTTGTCGGGAAGTCGGTTTTACGCAGATCTTTACCGTTGATCCGGGGCGTTTTGCCCCTGGCACCTTGCAGGATACGGTTCCGCGGAGGACGGTTTTTAGTGTTCACGATTCCCTTCCCCGATTTTCACAATTGTTATTGGATTGAGCATAGCCGGGAAATGCGAATCGCCCCCATTTACGTTTGTCCGCGTTTTTAGGCTTTCAACTTTTCATTAGAATGCTTTCCCTTCCCAAAGTTTCTGTTGTCATGAGCGTTTTTAACGGCGCGCGCACTCTGCAACGCGCCGTTGATAGTATCTTGTCCCAAGCGGGTGTGGAGTTGGAGTATATCATCGTCAATGATGGGTCCAACGATGGTACGGCACAAATGCTGGTGGCTCTTGCGGAGAAGGATGGCCGGATCAAAGTTATACACCAGCCAAACGCCGGTCTGACGCGGGCGCTGATTCGTGGATGTGCCGAGGCTAAAGGCGAATTTATCGCTCGCCAAGATGCGGATGATGTGTCGCTGCCGGGGCGATTGGCCAAACAATCCGCGTTTTTGATAAATAATCCCAGCGTAGCCTTGGTCTCCTGCTGGACCCAGTATATCGGTCCGGAAGATGAACTGCTTTATGATGTATGCCGGAAAGAAGATCCAGAAGTGGCAACCGCTATGCTGCGGTCTGGAGATGCTAGTAGTCTCCGCGGCGCTTCCGGTCATGGCACTGCCATGTTCCACCGAGCCGATTATCTGCGTGCCGGCGGATATCGGGACCAGTTTTATTTTGCCCAAGATATGGATCTCTGGCTGCGTCTGGCTGAATTGGGCCAGTTAGCCTTTGTGCCGGAGGTGCTGTACCAGGCGCGGTTTGGGACCTCTGACATCAGCGGTAAGTATCACCGTGAACAGATTGCCTTGGGTAAGTTAATGCTTCAAGCGCACGCGGCGCGGCGGGGTGGAGAAAGTGAAACGCCCTATTTAGAGCAGGCGGCCAGAATTCGCCCAGATGGTCGAAAATCAACAAACCGACAGCAGGCTGCGGGTAGCTACTTCATCGGCAAAATGTTACTTGGTCGCGGCGATGCCCGTGGTCGTAAATACCTCTGGCAGGCCGTCCGTATCTGCCCCCTCCATTTTAAAGCCTGGCTGTCACTTGTGCTGAACCGGTGATACAAAATGGCCTATGCGTTTCGGAGCCAGTTATAATTCCACCCTGTTGTTTCACGTCGTTTGTGATCGTTTGCGAAGCCACGTTCTGACTCTGCGAGGTTGCACTCAGGGTGGCAAGTGCCGCGTTGGCGCTCGGGTGCGTGTGGATAATCCCCATAAGTTGGCGCTCGGGTTTCGCTGCCAAGTTGAGGAGCAAGTCTGGTTCAAGCTAGTAGAACCCAAAGCTCAAATCAGCGTCGGCAACTATACCTTCATCGGGCGGGGGAGTGAATTCGATGTGCTGGATCACGTCACAATTGGCAATCATGTGTTGATTGCTCCCGGTGTGTTTATCTCTGACCACGGGCATAATATTGCCTCAGGTTCGCTCATTGCCAGCCAAGAATGCACTTTCGTGCGTAGTTTGCAGCGCAATCAATGATTAACGTGGATGTACATCGCAGTGAAGTTAATTCATGGGTTTGAAACTCATTTTTACGAATTTGAATCGTGATGAGTTATTGTGTTCTGTCGTTGCTGAAATATGATTAAAATAGGTTTTTTTTCTCCTTATGGGCTGAGTGGTTTTTCAGGTGTGAATGCTGCTTTGCACAAGCATCTTTCCGGAGAGGGTTGTCAATGCGACCTCATAAGTCCGCCGCCGCCATGGCGGGCGAATCTTGTAAAACGAATATTTTATAAAGCGACTCGCCAGCTGAACGGGCTGCAATATTTGTGGGAAAAGGGTGTTTCGCGCTGCCGTTACTATTCGCGACATATCGACCAATCACTCGCTGATGGCAATTACGATGCGGTTCTTATAACGGGTACAGAAAACTGTTCGTTCTGTAAAACGAATGTCCCGCTGTACTCGTATGGCGACTCATTTTTTGGTTCGCGTGTTGATTTATATCCTGATCAAGTACTGGCAAAAATCCACCCGCGATCAATTCATGAGGGTATTCATGTCCAGCAATTGGCTTTGCATCGGCTCCGCCGAATTTACATCAGCTTTCAATGGGCGGTGGAACGAGCAAAAAAGTTTTATGCCTATCAGGGTTTGGAAAAGATCGAGGCTGTGGGCATTGGTGCCAACCTTTATCAGGACACCGGGATCGTCAAAAACACGAGTGACAATGAAAATTTGGGTCTGCTATGGATTGGTGCCGATTGGCAGCGTAAAGGTGGAGACTTGGCCGTTGAGACTGCTATTGCATTACGAAACATGGGAATTCAAGTGAAGTTAAATCTGGTGGGAGCATCCCACCCTGTGCCTGATGGTACATGGATTAAACATCACGGATTCCTTGATCCACAGAATGGGGAGCATCGCAAGCGGCTTTTTGACATTTTTTTTGAATCATCTGTTTTGCTTTTACCTACCAAAGCGGATCTTGGCTCTTTAGCGACTCTGGACGCCTTCGCACTGGGTTGCGTCCCGGCAGCATCGCCTATGGGTTCGATTCCTGAAATCATTGTTAACGACGTTAATGGATGGTTAATTGCGCCGTATTCAGCTCACGAGTGGGCAAAAGTGATTGCGCGAAACGTTCGCAATTCGAAAACCATGAAGGAAATGGTTGAGCGAAATCAACTGCTTTTTAAGACCAAGTGGAATTGGTTTAATGTTTGTCAGAAAATAAGAAATGGCATTCGGGAGGATATTGCAATGCGTAAATAATACTTAGGTGTGTGGCAACAATAAGGATTGATTCTTATTTGGACGCCCGCAAACAGACACCTGACGGATTCACAAATGTTATCTATTGTCATCCCAACCTACGGGCGCGAAATGGTTTTGCTCGATAGCATTGGTTCGCTGCTGCGATTGTTGTCTCCGGGCGCGGAGGAACTCTTGGTCATGGACCAGACTTCGGTGCATGAGATTGGAACTCAAAATCAATTGGAGGAATGGAATCTCAATACCAAGATCCGATGGAATCGCTTGCCTCAGCCTTCCATTGTCAATGCCATGAATATGGGTTTGCAGCAGGCTACCGGAGATTTGGTGCTTTTCTTGGACGACGACATCATTCCCAGCCCAGCGTTGGTGACTGAGCATGTCAAAGCCCACGCCCTCCATCCCGAAGCTTGGGCTGTAGCCGGTCAAATCCTCCAACCCGGCGAGGAACCGGCGCAGGTTAAAAACCCAACGCCGTCACTGAAACACCGTTTAACCGAATCACTAAAACACCGCTTCAATTCTACCCAACCCGGTTACACCCTAAACGTCATGGCTGGCAACCTATCCGTAAAACGGGCAAAGGCACTTGAGATAGGTGGATTCGATCCCAACTACATCGGTGTGGCCTACCGGTTTGAATCCGATTTTGCGCGGCGAATCTGGGCGGCAGGTGGCAACGTCTGGTACGAGCCAAAAGCCTCGATCCGGCATTTGCGCGCCCCATCCGGCGGCACCCGAGCTTATGGGCACCACCTCACCTCCGCCTCCCCGATGCATGGTGTGGGCGATTATTACTTTGCCTTGCGTCACGGCCAAGGATTGGAGAAGTGGTGGTATATTGCAAGACGCCCGCTCCGCGAAGTCCGCACCAAGTTCCACTTGCAACATCCGTGGTACATCCCGATCAAACTACTGGGCGAATTGCGGGCAATGCTCCTGGCGTTTAAGCTGGTCCAACAACACCCAAAATCACCAAAAATCGCGTAGCCGATAACCGATAACTGTGTTCATTTATTCAAGTTTCAAGTTTCAGGTTTCAAGTCTTGGGTTCCCATTTTTTTGCCAATAAATATTTTTGCCATGTCCGGCTTCCCATTTTTATGCCGGTTCATTTTTCTGCAAGATCGGTTCCCATTTTCAAGTTTCAGCCTTGTTTTAAATTCAGCGTTCCATGTCCGACGCAAACCCAAAACCGTCCGCTGAGCCCATCGTCAAGGCAGAGTATGACAGCCCATGGAAAAAGATGTTGGGGCTCCTGTTTCCGCAGGCGGTACAACTTTGTTTTCCCGCGATTGCGGCGGATATTGACTGGGCCAAGGGGTTTGAGTTTTTAGACAAGGAATTTGAACAGATCGTGCGCCTGGCCGAAACGGGCGACCGCCACGTGGACAAACTGGCCAAGGTTTGGCGTTTGGGTGGCGGGGAACAATGGGTGTTGTTGCATGTGGAAGTGCAGGCCCAATGGGAAGCTGACCTCGACCGTCGTTTGTTTGATTATTATTCCCGGATCTTCCAGCGCTTTAACCGCTCGGTCGCCACGGTGGTGATTTACGCCGATGCCAATCCCCGGTGGCAGCCCACCGTCTATGAAAACGAACTCTGGGGCTGCAAAGTGCGCTTGGAATTTCCCACCGTAAAATTATTGGACTTGGCCGCAGATGAGGAAGCGCTACTGAACCATCCCAATCCCTTCGCCATCGTGGTATTGGCCCAGGTTGAGGCGGTGAAACACGCCAAAGACGAAACCCGCAAGTTCGCCTGGAAGAAGCGCTTAGCGCAACTGGGCTACCAACGCCACTATGAGCGGGACCTGATTGTGGACTTGTACAACTTCGTGGATTGGGTTATCCTGTTGGCAGAACCTCTGGCAGTGAGGTTCGACGGTGAACATACTGCGTTTGAGAAAGAACAACATATGGAATACGTGACACATATCGAACGGCGAAGCATCGAAAAAGGTCGCCAAGAAGGTCGCCAAGAAGGCCGCCAAGAAGGCCGCCAAGAAGGCCGGGTGGAATCGCTCCAAGAAGCCGTGCTTGATGTTTTGGAGACGCGGTTCACCGAATTACCCTACTCCTTGCGCGAGTCTGTGCTTGCGATCCAGGATCGGGACGCTTTAAAAAGACTTCATCGTCTGGCCCTGCAAGTGCCTGATATAAATACTTTTACACATCAGACCAAAGTTTGAGTTTAAGGCCTGACGCTTGCGGACTTTTTGAGCAAACAATAACAATTAACTGCTAACCGATAACGGTTCTTGATCTTAACCAAGAACTGCGAACTGTTTTTGTTTTTAAACCGCGAACTGTTTTCACAATCCGTTATGTTTCTGAAGCCGGAGTTGGAACGGGAAGTCGAGCAGGAAATTGCCGAATTTGAAAACACAAAACGTATGAAATACATTACCAGCATTGAACGGTTTGGTCTCGAAAAAGGTCTCGAAAAAGGTCTCGAAAAAGGTCTCGAAAAAGGCCGCCAGGAAGCCTTGCGCGAGAACATCTTTGCGGTTCTGGAGGCCCGGTTCACGGATGTTCCTTATGCGATTAACGAAGACCTCAAGGACATTGCCGATCTGGATCGCCTCAAAGCACTGCTTCGTCGCGCAAGTACGGCACCCACACCGGAGGATTTTCTTCAGACCCTGCGGAAATGAGGCAGAGGCCCGCTTCTGCTTGGTACCGTCCGATAACCGCCTCGCAACTAAAACCGCCGAAATGAGAACTTTTTCCGATTTTTGCGTCTTTGCGCGGCCATTCAAAACTGAAGGCCGCAAACCAGGAACTGTCTTTGCCTTTATGCGATGGCCGGTATTTGATTCAAAGGGGACCGGTGGCGGGTTTTCGCTTCTTGGCTTGTACCATTGCCATCTTCTCCGGTGCACAACTGTTCGCCCTAGAGATCATCGGCGAATACCTCGTATGAATGCATTTCCGCTCGCTCGAAAAACCTCCGTACTGTGTGGCACCAACCACGGAGCAATTTAAACAGCCCACGTCTATTCATGCAAACTGAGTCTCATCCTTTGATTTGTGCTGGTCGCGTTTGGGCTACGGCTGAATTGCTTCCAACAGATTCTGAAGTATTTGGGTTTAGTGTAGGGCGACTTAAATTGAGCCAATATCCACCTACACATAACCAGTTCTCAGAAGCTTCCGAATCACTGCGAGAATGGGTGCACCATCTGGCGGCACCCGTGCCTACGGCCACCACCTCACCTCCGCCTCCCCGATGCATGGCGTAGGTGATTATTACTTTGCCTTGCGTCATGGCCGGGGACTGGAGAAATGGTGGTACATTGCAAGACGCCCTTTCCGCGAAGTCGGCACCAAGTTCCACCTGAAACATCCGTGGTACATCCCGATAAAACTACTGGGCGAATTTCGTGCAATGCTCCTGGCGTTTAAGCTAATTCGACAACAACCAAAATCACCCAAATTCGCGTAAGTGATAACCGCCTCGCTAGGTAAGTATTTTCGTCACTTGCTCATGCTTGTTTATGTCTTCTAATATTTCGCAAATACATAGGGATGGTTCGAGCGATTGCGAAGTTCTACCGTGGGACACTGAGTTTTTTGGAGTGCGAATTGCGCGCTTGAAGCTCGATTACTTGGTACCCGAAGGGATTGCCCGGATGGTGGAATGGTGCAGGCAGGAGCGGATTGATTGCTTGTACTTTCTAGCAGATTGCAGTAGTGCTGCTACTATGGTCTTGGCAGCCGAAAATCGTTTCTTCCAGACTGATATCCGGATCACGCTGAGCTGCAATACTACTGGTTTAATTACTGCCATGCCAAATTCCAATAGCATCCGGAGTGGGTGCGCTCAAGACTTGGATAGGCTGGAGGCTATTGCGCGGTGCAGTCACCACGATTCCCGTTTTTATTTCGATGAACGTTTTTCACGACAAAAGTGTGATGATCTGTACGCAAACTGGATGCGCAAAAGCTTTTCAGGGCTTGCCGATGAAGTTTTAGTTGCCGAATGGAATGGCGCTGCAGCGGGTTATATTACCTGTCGTATAACGGAACCGGGCAAAGGCGAAATCGGTTTACTGGGGGTAGATGGCAGGGCGCGCGGCCATGGTCTTGGTCCTCAGTTGGTTGGGGGTGCCTTGCAATGGTTTCGCGACCGCAACGTCAAAACGGTTACGGTAGTGACGCAGGGGCGCAATGTGATCGCTCAACGCTGCTACCAGCGCGCTGGCTTTTTAACCGATACTATTCAGCTATGGTTTCACCGCTGGTTTTCATATGCACTGCCATCATGAAATGAAGAATCCCATTGGAGGTTAATACATTGAATATGATTCCGTTTAATCGTTCTTCGCTGGTAGGGCGGGAGTTGGAATTCATCACTCAGGCAATTACCATTGGGCAGGTGGCTGGTGATCAGACTTTTTCTAAAAAATGTCAAATTATTTTGGAGCAGACTCTTGATGTAGAAAGGGCCCTGGTCACGACTTCTTGCACTCATGCACTGGAAATGGCCGCTTTACTTCTCGATATCGGCCCTGGTGACGAGGTGATCGTCCCTTCCTTCACCTTTGTTTCCACCGCCAATGCGTTTGCCTTGCGTGGCGCAAAGATCGTCTTTGCAGATGTGCGGCCAGACACTTTGAACTTGGACGAATCCAAGCTCGAAGCTTTGATAACAAACAGAACAAGAGTCATTGTGCCTGTGCATTATGCGGGCGTGGGCTGTGAAATAGCCTCCATCATGGAGATTGCCAATCGCCATGGCGTCGCCGTTGTTGAGGATAACGCCCATGGATTATTCGGGAAACACAAAGGCCGCTGGCTGGGAACCTTCGGCTGTCTGGCAACGCAGAGTTTTCATGAAACGAAAAATATAACATGCGGGGAGGGTGGGTCGCTGCTAATAAACGATACGGCGTTGGTGGAGCGCGCCGAGATTATTCGAGAAAAGGGCACCAACCGCAGCCGGTTCTTTCGTGGCCAAGTGGATAAATATACTTGGGTGGATATTGGATCCAGCTATGTGATGAGCGATGTGTTAGCTGCATTTCTCTATGGACAACTGGAACAATGGCGGAACATCCAGACGGTCCGGAAAGCGATTTGGGGGCGATACCATGAAGGTTTGCGGGCTTGGGCCGATGCCAGCGGAGTTAATCAGCCACTGGTGCCAGAGTACTGCGAACAGGCGTACCACATGTATTACCTGCTCATGCCGGATTTGGAAAGTCGGCAAAATCTGATAGCCAGACTAAAGGAACGGGGAATTATGGCAGTGTTTCATTACCTGCCTTTGCATTTGTCTCCGATGGGAGTAAAACATGGTGGCAGACAGGGAATTTGCCCAATCACGGAGGATGTGAGCGATAGGTTGGTAAGATTGCCGTTTTATAACACGTTGCACGAATCTGAACAGGATTGGGTAATTAAATCGGTATTGGCAAGCTAGTGGCAGAACAGTTTTTATGAGCACGGTTCTTTTTTGCGGGGGCAGGTTGGTTGAATATTTTGTGAGGCAATTATGTTGGCACTCGTGATTCCAGTCGCACCAAAACGCGATCAAAACCAGTGGACTGAAGGATGCTCCCTGTTGCATGATACATTGGCGTCAATAACTAGCCAGGCTTCATCTGAGTATCACGCCATCCTCCTCCGCCATCGAGGTGACAGTTACTACTACCTTGGATCGGGCTCAGGTGCGTTATGGGCCGTTATGGGCCGCCGAACTTGCTGAAAATGGACATCGAGGGTGCAGAGGTAGATGCCTTGCGTGGAGCCACTAAAGTTTTGAAAAACGCCAGACCCATATGGCTGATCGAACTTCATGGCTCGGAATGCGAGCGAAAGGTGCGGAAAATTCTGGTGGCTACGGGCTATCAGTTTCAAGGACTGGGTGGCAAAGGATTGTCCCCGGCGCAGTCCTTACCGCATCATCTTATCGCGCATCCTCGTTGATGAGTTTTAGAACTCGAAAAAGCTAATTGACTCAATCGTTTAAACCAATCATCGTTTTGTGGCCAACGCCATCGTTGCATTATGAAAGTTGCTATCTTATGCGGTGGGAGGGGGACCAGGATACGTGAAGTCAGCGACCTGATCCCCAAACCCATGATCCCGGTCGGAAATCGGCCCATCTTGTGGCATATCATGAAGATATTTAGCGCCCAAGGCTTTAACGAATTCGTGTTGCTTCTGGGATACAAGGGGCAAGTCATTCGCGAATTTTTTCTCAATTTTGCCGCGCATACAGCGGATATGACCATTGACATGAACGTCCGTGGTTCCGGGCGGGTTTGTTTTCATAGTGAAACCCAGGAACCATGGAAAATTACGCTGGTGGACACTGGTGAGCAGGCCATGACGGGCGCCCGGCTGTGGCGGGCGAGGAAATTCCTCGCTGATGCAGATGGTTTCATGGCCACCTATGGCGATGGGATCGGCAACGTGGATCTCGGACGGCTGCTTAAGTTTCATCAGGCGCATGGAAAAACTGGTACCTTAACGGGCGTTCGCCCGCCCGGGCGCTTTGGGGAGATGGAAGTGCAGCAGTCCCGGGTATGCAAGTTTAATGAAAAACCCCAGGTAAGCGAAGGGTACATCAATGGCGGATTTTTTGTTTTCGATCCTTCCATTTTTGACCGGTTTTTAAATGATCGTGAAGATTTGGTTTTGGAAAAGGAACCGTTGGAACGGATGGCCTCGTCAGGGGAGTTGATGATGTGTCCGCACGATGGTTTCTGGCAGCCCATGGATACGCCCCGGGAATACCAATTGATCAATGAACTTTGGGCTGGCCCTAATCCGCCTTGGAAGATCTGGTGAATACTATGGATGCTTTTAAACGATTCTACGCTGGTCGAACGGTGTTTGTCACGGGCCATACGGGCTTTAAAGGGGCCTGGCTGACCTCGTGGTTGCTGGAGTTGGGGGCGCACGTCACGGGGTTCAGTGATCAAGTGGCGCCGGGAAACGGCTTATTTAAGTCGTTGGGCCTGGAATCGCGCCTGGAGCACCTTTTGGGCGACGTGCGGCAATTCGACCGCCTGAACCAGGCAATTCAAAACTGTGCCCCGGACGTTGTGTTTCATCTGGCGGCTCAGCCCTTGGTGCGCTATTCGTATGAGTATCCTTTGGAAACCTTTGCCACCAATGTGATGGGGACGGCCAACCTTTTACACGCCTTGCGGACCTCTCGCAAGCCTGTGGCCGTGGTGGTGGTTACCTCGGACAAATGCTACGAAAATAAGGAATGGGTGCATAGCTATAGGGAAGAGGATGCCGTGGGCGGGTTTGATCCCTACAGCGCCAGCAAAGGGTGCGCGGAACTGGTGGTCAGTTCTTTCCGTCGATCCTTCTTTGGTGCCCCCTCCGCATCAGCCCCCATCGCCGTAGCCACGGCGCGTGCCGGTAATGTGATTGGCGGTGGTGATTGGGCCGCAGACCGCATTCTGCCTGACTGCATTCGGGCTTTGATGCAGAATCTTCCTGTGCGGATCCGCAAGCCCCAGGGCACCCGCCCCTGGCAGCATGTGCTGGAGCCGTTGAGCGGGTATCTGTGGCTGGGCTGCCTGCTGGGGCGCCCATCGCAGCAGGTTGTTGAAAAGAACGGGAATGGCGTCCAGCCCAGTCTGTCCCAACTGTGTTCCGCATTCAATTTCGGTCCTGGCTTTGAATCCACTCGCACCGTGCAGCAGTTAGTTGAGGAAGTGCTGAAGAACTGGCCGGGAGCCTGGGTTGATTTAAGCTCTCCCGATGACCCGCATGAAGCGGGCCTGTTGCATTTGGCGATTGATAAGGCGGTGCATACGCTGCATTGGCACCCCGTCTGGCCGTTTGAAACCGCGGTCGGAAAAACGGTCCAATGGTACGCGGAGATCGGTCAGGGTAAACGAGGTGCCGCCGAGGGGGTCTTAAGTGATATTGAAGCCTATGTTCAGGATGCGCGGGCGCGCACCTTGGAGTGGGCGCAGGTTTAAAATTTATGGCAAACCAAAATATTCATGACGTCCAAGTTGTGCCCTTGCGGCAGATTCCGGACGAGCGGGGTAAAATCATGCACATGCTGCGCGCTGATGCCCCCCACTTCCGGCAATTTGGTGAAATCTACTTTTCCACCGTCTATCCCGGAGTTATCAAAGGCTGGCACATCCACAAAGTGATGACCCTGAATTACGCCGTGGTGTCGGGGCTGATCAAAATGGTGTTGTATGATGATCGCCCGGAATCGCCCACGCGCGGCGGATTGATGGAGCTTTTCGTCGGCGAAGGGAATTATTCTCTGGTGGTTGTGCCACCGCTGGTTTGGAATGGCTTCAAGGGTATTGGTGATCAGATGGCGATCGTGGCTAACTGCGCTACCCATGCGCACCAGCCAGACGAAATCATGCGGTTGGATCCTTTCAGCCCAACAATTCCTTACCAATGGGAATTGCGCCATGGTTAAACCGGGGCCGATCCTCATTCTCGGCGGGGGTGGATTTTTAGGGGCCAGGCTCGCCGAGGCGCTCTGTGAACCGCATGAGGTGTGGGTGACCTACCGGAGAGCCTCCGCCGCCCGACAGGCTTGGCTGGACAAATCCGGCGGCAAAATCCGGGGCTTTTGTTTTGATTCGGAGCGGCAACGTGATTTGCCGGTCGGCAACCCTTTCGCAGCCATCATCAACTTGGCAATGCCCGGCGCCGCGGAGACCCAATCCGACCCCGTCCGCAGTCTGGATAACGCTTTGCGCGGAGTCAATGCCTGCCTGGACTTGCTGGGGAATGGCGGAGCCGAGCGGTTGATCCATTTCTCCACCTTCCATGTTTACGGGGCCGATGGCCGTTCCCAAATAACCGAGGGCGATCCTCCTGCGCCACGGCATCCGTACGGGCGGAATCATTTGGCCTGCGAGGAGTGCCTGCAAACCAGCCCCCACGCCTCGCGTGTTTGCATCGTCCGCCCAACCAATATTGTGGCGGCTCCTGCGCATGATGATCTTGGCCCACAAGCCGGACTGATGGCGTTGGATTTGTGTCGGCAGGCAGCTCAGCAAAACCGAATAAAATTGCAAAATGATGGTCAAAGTTACCGGGATTTTCTGGCGGTCGGTGATTGCCTGACGGCGGTCAAAATTTTGTTGGGTGCGGATCAATCGCTGATGGGGGGGAGACTGCTGAATCTGGCTAGCGGCACCGCCATCCGTCTGGCGGACGTCGTGGCCATGATTCAGAAGCAGTCTGAAATGGTTCTTGGGCATCGGCCAGCGGCCGAGTTCGGCCATGGGACCGATGCTTTTAGGCATCCGTTCCGGGTTGCCGTCACGGCGCTGGCATCATTGGGTTGGCGTCCCAAGCTGGACTTGGAACGGGAAATCCGGGCCATTTTGGAGTTTTTTTATCACACGGCATGAGCCCCTTGCGTTTTTTGTTCATTTCGCCGCCGTGTGCTGGACCGGTGAACCGGGCGGTTTATCGTGTGCT
>JBAXGN010000110.1 GCA_037139415.1 Verrucomicrobiota bacterium
AATACGATGACGTATAACGTCTTGCCATTGCTTCCAAATCACCCTGTTCTTGTTGCGAGAGTACGATTTGATATGGACTTTTCCTAGGCATATTATGTATGTGTTTTAAACATACATAACACCTAGCATCCTGGGCAGAAAGATGCAATTTAATACGTCATTTTATTAACGCCATCGAGTACTTAGCGACGACTGGCAGGCGCGCTATGGCCATCCCGTGCTGGTGGTGGAAACCATCCCAAACTCTAACCACCCCTTCATGAATACGCGCTGCTCAAAAAAACAGAGTGCAAAAACAGATTGCACTCTGGGGCATTTGGGTGTTTAGTGTTCTTGTCACCGCTAAGAATTAGCAGCGTATGAGAACCCGAATTAAAACCATTCCGGTAGCCAAACGTGGCGCGTTCACGTTGATTGAACTGCTGGTCGTCATCGCCATTATTGCCATTCTGGCTGGCTTATTGTTGCCGGCATTAGCCAAGGCCAAGGCCAAGGCCAAACAAATCTCGTGCGTGAACAACCTCAAACAAGTCGGGTTGTCCCTCTACATGTATGTGGGCGACAGCGAGGATCGTACTCCGCCGCAAACCAACGACGTCGCCAACTTCGCCCATTCGGCCACTCCGAACTTTCTCAATGTTCTGCAGCCGTACCTGAGCACAAATTCAGTTACCTTCGTTTGCCCCTTCGCTAAGCAGGGAAATGGGGTAGCGGGCCCTGGTGGTAACACCAACGATGCGACCAGTTATTTGGGAAACGCGGTCATCATGAACCGTAAAATCAGCGCCATACCCCGGACCTCCGATCTCATCTACTTGCAAGAGCTTTGGGAGACGCGATCCGTGGCCTATTTGCGGCCGGCTTTTGCAAAACCCAAGTACATCACTTGGCACAATACCGACCCTGTGGAGGTCACCGAAGGTAGCAAGGAACATTATTCGAGTTTGCACACTCAAGGCGGGAACCTAGTGTTTGGCGATGGTCATGTTGAGTATCGTAAAGGCATCAAGATCCGGAGTTACGATTATGGTTTATTGCCCAGTACGGATTCCTGGGCTACCCCTTGGACGGCCTCTTACGATCCAGCCTTTTAACCCCAGTGCTGCTATGAGACCTCATTCACTGTTGCTGATCGGTTTGCCCCTGTTGCTGCTGTCCGGCTGCAGCAAGCCGGCAGCACCCACTGCCCCACTAATCTCATCGCCGGAAGCGGAGACCCAGCCAGCTTCCGCAACAGCCGCTACCGCCCCGACAACTCCACCCGCACCCGTATCTGTGGCGGCCCCAGTGCCAACAGTGACAACCATACCCGATACGCCTGCAACGGCAGCGGACCATCTACCCACCGCCCCCGTCCCTTCCACTGGCGCGCAGCAGTACGCTACCCAAATGGAAGTGACGGTGGCGTTACGCCGATTCCTGGACGTTAATGGGCGTCTCCCCAACAACTTTGAAGAATTGGTCGCCAAGCAATATATAAAAAAACTGCCCCTCGCCCCGCCGGGTAAACGGTTTGCCATCGATCGAGTGAACCTGCAAGTGGTGCTGGTGGGGCAGTAGCCAGACCGAAAACCCCAAGGTGCTTTTTTATTGGGCACTTGACGGAGGTTAAGGGGGAAACTACCATGACCTTGGTGAATTATTACCAACAACAATTTTCTGTACCTACGCAGATAATGAACCTGGAGATAGTGGCTGGGCATGTAATCGTCGGTCGCGCTGCGAGGTGGCTGTCGCTGCTGCTGCTCTTGACGCTGCCCGTTGCGGGGTGGGCGCAATACGATTACGTGACCAATAACGGTAAGATTACCATTACGGGGTACACCGATTTCGGCGGAGCGGCGATCATCCCAGGCACGATTGATGGCCGGGTGGTCACCAGCATTGGGGACGGAGCGTTTGCCGGCAGCAGTGGTTTGACGAGCGTCGTGCTCCCTGGCAGTATTGCCAGCATCGGGTTTAACGCGTTCTCGGGATGCTCCAAGCTGACGAACGTCACGCTGGGCGGCAGCGTCAGCAATATCGGCGATTATGCATTTTCTTTCTGCACGAGCCTGACGAACGTCACGTTCCCCAATAGCGTCACCCGCATTGGCAGTCTGGCGTTCTATGCCTGCACGAGCCTGACTAGGATCACGATTCCCAATCGTGTCACCCACCTCGAAAACTCGGTATTTTATGCCTGCACGAGCCTGACCAATGTTACCATCAGTGACAGCGTCACCAACCTTGGTGATTCTGCGTTTGAAAATTGCAGCAGCCTGACCGGGGTTTATTTCAGGGGCGACGCGCCCGGGGTTGGTATCAATGTGTTTGCGGGTGATAATGGCGCGACCGCTTATTTCTTACCGGAAACCACGGGCTGGGGTCCTTCGCTTGGCGATTTGCCAACCGCAGTGTGGAATATGCCGGCGACACCCCCAGCCATGGCCCTGCAACCCACTGACGTGGCGGTTACCGTGGGTTCACCGGCAACCTTTCGAGTCGCCATTTCCGGGTCGCTGCCGCTATTTTATCAATGGCGAAAAGACGGACTGAATTTGTCGGCCTCCAATCATTCCACGTTCACGATTGCCAGCGCGCAACTCAGTGATGTCGGGCAATACTCGGTCGTCGTAACCAATGATTATGGCAGCGTGACCAGCGCCGTGGCGGGGTTGACAGTGATATTGCCGCCCACCATTATCGCCCAGCCGCTGAGCCGGGTTTTACGCCCTGGACAATCCGCCCAACTGCTGGTGCAAGCCGGTGGCACCGAACCGCTCCGTTATCGCTGGACGAAAAATGGCGTGACGGTGGCCGGTGCGAGCAACGCGGTTTATGCCATCCATAGTGTCAGCGTCAGCCAGGCTGGCAAGTACCAGGTCATCGTTACGAATGTCATGGGGAGTGTGACCAGTGCCCTGGCGATTTTGACGGTGGATGGGGTGAAACCCAGTCTGACGATCCTCAAGCCACTGCCCAATGCCCGCGTGAGCAATGACACGGTGCTGGTCACTGGCAAAGTGGCGGACACCGGTGGTTCGCTCGCCGGGGTATATTATCAGGTCAACAATGCCCCGTGGCAAACGGCTGGCGGAACCACCAATTGGCAGACGACCGTGACCAATCTGCTGGCGGGCACCAACCTTATCCGGGTGTATGCCAAAGACACGGCGGAGAATTATTCACTCACGAACACGGTGAAGGTGAATTACGTGGTGACCAACCTGTTGCTAGTGCTGAATGGCGGCACCGGTTTGGGTAAAGTAACTCCGTCCACCAACAGCCTCCTGGAAGTCGGAAAGAACTACTCCTTGACCGCTGCGCCATTGACGGGAAGCCTTTTCTCGAACTGGGTGTGCGGTGGCGTGGTGTTGACCAACAAAGCAGTGTTGCAATACACCCTGCGTTCAAACACCACGCTGGTGGCCAACTTTGTGACCAATGCGTTCCTGTCGCGCAAAGGGGATTACGCGGGGCTGTTCTGTCCGAGCACCGATGTCTCAATGGCGGATTGGACCAATAGCGGGGCGGTGAAATTGACGGTGACCGACAAGGGGACGTTCACGGGGCAACTGACTTATCAAGGCAAGGGGTACCCGTTATCGGGTGCGCTGGGTCTGGGCGGAATGACGAACCTGGTAATCCTGCGCGGCAAAGACCCAGCATTGCAGATTGGGTTGGCGTTGGACTTGGGCAGCGGCGGTGAAGTATCCGGTACCGTCCAACAGAATAACCTGGCTTGGACCTCTGATTTGTGGGCGGACCAAGTATTAAAGCAGGCACAAAAGGCGAACTACACGATCCTGGTTGAAACGGGGCCGGGCGGGACCAATGGCGGCAACTTGACCTTGGCGGTGCAACCTACGGGAACGGTGACGTTGGGGGGAACCTTGTCGGACAAAACCAAGCTGACGGGTTCCCTGCCGTTGACGCGGCAACAGGAAGTGGTGATGTGTCAGACGTTGTATAGCGGCAAGGGGATGTGGCTAGGATATGTGCGTCTGGTGGGTACCAACCGTGGTGGGCAAGCGCATTGGCAGAAGTTGCCCAACCGTGTGGATAACTCGCAAGGGTTTTCTGTGAATCCAAAGTTATTATTGCCGTAGCATATCAAATCGCGAGCCTAGAAGGCTACAACGGACTGGCAATAGGTATAAAATTTTGTAGTTGTTGTGCTTGACTTTTAGGAACACAAGCAATTAGTTTTCATGTGAAACGTGCGAAGTAAGATGGTGGCCGTCTTGGAAAGACTGTGCATTATGCATTTGCATGGCGGTTTCAGGTCAGGCACGCCCCGGTAATTCAGATTTGGCACTGCGGCCCGGCGTGGAGAATGGTAGTGTGACTGCGCGACGGACGCTGCATGAAAATGCCTTCTTTGCGTTATCACTTTGCAGATTATAACCGGAAAAAAATGAAAACCGCCAAGCTAACCTGTGCGTTGCCGTGTGGATGACGATCATGGCTGCCGCACCGCCGCAAACCTGCCAACCAAAAAGATAACCCGGGACAAATGCCATGAACTCATCCTTCAAACAATATTTCGCGACCGGACTGCATTATGCGGCCAACCAACGCAAGGTGTTCGCAGCCACGGTGATGGTCTGCGCTACGACCGTATTGGTGGCGGGACTTCCACCCGCCAGTTGGGACTGGCCGGTGAACGGCCAGCTCTGGGTCAAGTGCATCGTGGCCACGAATGCTGGCGGGCAGGTGTCGCAGGTGCTGGCAGTGGACACAGACGGTAGCACGCTTGGGCTGCTGCCCGCACAGCTCGCGCTGAGGTGCCGCCCCGGCAGCACCAAATGGGCTGACGCGCAAGCGTGGGATATTCCGGTGATGCGTTTTGGCAACTGGCGATTTCAGGTAGTGGATAGCCAGGGCACGGTCTTGGCTGACAGTAGTGCCACGGAAACCCTTCGCGTGCCGGTCACCAACCTGTGGACGACCATCCTGCCCAATGGCCCCAGCGAGGCTGGCGTGGCTGTGAATGTCCTGCCGTTGACCATGGCGACCGTTGCCACTGGCCCAGCCGAATTAAAACCATTGTTGGACGATTTCCTTGCTGTCCATCCGGTCAGCCTGTCGGTCACCGGCGAAGTGAAGTTCCATGTGCTGCTTCCGCCGGGCGTGGCGGTTCAGGTTGCCCAGACGACTATAGTCGAAAGCCTGATCGTTGAAGCGGGGGCATCCTTGCAAACCGCCACCGGCAAGCTGGTCACCGTCCGCACGCTGCTGGATAATCATGGGACCATTGCCGGAGTGGTCGAGCCCCAAGTGGACTGGCTGGAGACCTCCCTGAATGCCAACGGGGCAGTGGACCATACCGCACGTACCGACGCCCGGATGCGGAATTGGTACGACAACCGGGAATTGGTCCGGTCACCGTCGTTGACGTACAGCACGCTGTTGCAGGTATCGTCTGCCCAATTGCCACCGATGGTGGATGACAAGCCCGATCGTTGGCTCCGCCGGATATTGGATTTGCAATCCGGCCAGCCAGTGTCTGCGGAACAGCAGCCCGCCATCATGCTGATGGCCGGCCAGTTTGTGGGAGACATGCCGGGCACGTACTGGGCCCGCTGGGGACGTTACGCCCGGATGCCCGAGTCGGAAACCGATCCCGCCCGTCTGCGGCTGGACCCTGATACACGATTTCTCACCCGGGCCATCACCAACCTGCAGGTCTATGGGCAGTTCGTTGACAGTACCGTGCCCACCCGGTTTCTGGGGACACTTGAGAGCCAGGGCGTCATCGAAGTGGAAAACCCGCTGGAGATACGCGGGGCGTTGGTCAATCATGGCGATCTGCATATTCGGCGCGCGTTGATCGCGCTGGCGGATAATCCAAAAGACAACCACTACGAAACTGGCTGGCTGAGGCTTCAGGGACCGGCGCTGTCCGTGTTGGGTGGCCATGTGCTTTTGGAACATGCTTCCGCGTCGCTGGAATTCGGCGATCAAACCAAAGCCGTTGCGGAGAACCTGCAGATCACCGGTCAGGGAACTGTGAATCTCCGGTTTCTGGATGGAAATGTGCGTTTGGGCCAGTCGGGGGATTCTTTTACCCTCTTGGGCGAGCTGGATTACGGGCAGATGCAAATCGGGCCGGCGGTGCAAATCCAATTGACTGAGGGCGGCTTTTATAACGGCGGTACGTTGGATATTACCGGGGCCGGCACCCGCCTCGGCAGCCCTGGCTGGCTGGGAGCCAACAACCATGATATGCGCACGACCATTTCCGGTCGGGGCAAATTGCAAGTGCGTGATGGAGCACTCCTCGAACTTGTGGCGGGGTATCACCAACCAGACTATTGGCGGCGTTGGTCGGTGGTGGTGGAAAATGATTTGTTGGTGGGTGCCGACGGCACGTTGCACACGGCTCCCTATACAGGCGTGGGCGGGTCAAGTGATTCCCCGGTGGAGATTCGTGGCACCCTGATTAATCAGGGACAAATGAACCTTGACCGCACGCTATGGGTCTCCGGATTCATGGAGAGCACGGGCAGAATCCAGGTCGCGGGAGCCGAACTTATCTTGCAAGGGGGCCACACAAACCGCTTGGGGGGAACCTTGTCATTGGCCCAGGCCAACTTGCGAACCACCGCCGGGACGACCATCATGGCTGATGGCTTGCAGGTGTCGGGTACTGGTACGTTTGATACCAGCCTATGCGTTGGTACCGTCACTTTATCGGGCAGCAACAGCGCGTTCACCTTGACGCCGACCATCGGTGCTGATGCCCGGCTGTTGGTTGGTGATGGAATTCGGTGTCATGTTCCTGAAGCTGGATTGACCAACAACGGGCTGATTGATCTGTCAGGTGCTGGCACCACGCTGTGGACTCCCAACTGGCTCGGTGCGGCCAACCACGATATGCGCACAGCGATTTACGGACGCGGCACCTTGCAGGTCCGCGACGGAGCAGTTCTGGAATTCACGTCGGGCTATCATCAGCCGGACTACTGGCGACGCTGGTCGGTCGTGGTGGAGAATGACGTGGTAGTGGGTTCGGGTGGCACCTTGCATACGGTTCCTTATGCGGGCTTTGCCGGGTCCAGCGATTCCCCAGTGGAGATTCACGGGACGCTGGTGAATCAGGGACGGCTGATTCTGGATCGCACGCTGTTGGTTTCAGGCAACATTCAGAATTCCGGGAGAATGGAGGTCAATGCGCCCCTAACGACCACGAATCGGCTGGTCAATCGCGGCGAGTTGGTGCTCAACGCCCCCTTGACTTCGCCGGATATTGTTTCCGAGGGTGGGTCAATGCGTGTGAGTCAGTTGACGATTGGTCCCGGCCAAATGTTTTCGGGCGATGTCACTATCACTGGCGATCTGCTTAATCAGGGCCTCCTTAGCCCCGGCAATCCCTGTGGCTTGATCGAAGTTACCGGGGGTTATCACCAGACCGGCAGCCTGCTTGCCGAGATCAGTCGTGTGGCGGGGCAGAAATATGATCGCCTGATTGCTGATGGCGCGATTCAAGTCGGGGGGCAGTTGCAGATCCAAGTGCGGCCGGACGCCAGTTTTCAAGTGGGGGCGGTGTTCGACATTATCCAAGGCGCCTCGGTGGCCGGAGTTTTTGATACCGTGCTGCTGCCAAGCGAGAATGAGGCTCCGATTTTTGCGCTGAGCTATGGGACCAACTACGTTCGGTTGACGGCCCTCCAGCAAATACCTCCAGTCCCTCCTGCCATCACGCATCCGCCGACCAACCAGATGGTAACCGCAGGCATGCCGGTAACTTTTAGCGTTTCCGCCTCCGGGTCACCGCCGCTATTTTATCAATGGCGCATGAACGGTACGAACTTGGCGCATGCCACCAACGACACACTGGTTATCTCCAACGTGCAGGCAAGCCAGGTGGGTGGTTACACCGTGGTGGTCACAAACCATTACGGCAGCACCACGAGTGATGTGGTCATGCTGACGCTGACAGCTCCCGTTATCCTTCTACACCCACAAAGTCTGGTGCGGCACATCGGGCAGCCTGCGGCTTTGGAAGTTCAGGCCGTGGGAGATCGTCCCCTAAGCTATCGCTGGACGAAAAATGGTGTGCCGGTGGCCGGTGCGAGTAACGCGGTTTATGCCATCCATAGTGTCAGCGTCAGCCAGGCTGGCAAGTATCAGGTCATCGTTACGAATGTCATGGGGAGTGCGACTAGTGCCCTGGCGATTTTGACGGTGGATGGGGTGAAACCCAGTCTGACGATCCTCAAGCCACTGCCCAATGCCCGCGTGAGCAATGACACGGTGCTGGTCACTGGCAAAGTGGCGGACACCGGTGGTTCGCTCGCCGGGGTATATTATCAGGTCAACAATGCCCCGTGGCAAACGGCTGGCGGAACCACCAATTGGCAGACGACCGTGACCAATCTGCTGGCGGGCACCAACCTTATCCGGGTGTATGCCAAAGACACGGCGGAGAATTATTCACTCACGAACACGGTGAAGGTGAATTACGTGGTGACCAACCTGTTGCTAGTGCTGAATGGCGGCACCGGTTTGGGTAAAGTAACTCCGTCCACCAACAGCCTCCTGGAAGTCGGAAAGAACTACTCCTTGACCGCTGCGCCATTGACGGGAAGCCTTTTCTCGAACTGGGTGTGCGGTGGCGTGGTGTTGACCAACAAAGCAGTGTTGCAATACACCCTGCGTTCAAACACCACGCTGGTGGCCAACTTTGTGACCAATGCGTTCCTGTCGCGCAAAGGGGATTACGCGGGGCTGTTCTGTCCGAGCACCGATGTCTCAATGGCGGATTGGACCAATAGCGGGGCGGTGAAATTGACGGTGACCGACAAGGGGACGTTCACGGGGCAACTGACTTATCAAGGCAAGGGGTACCCGTTATCGGGTGCGCTGGGTCTGGGCGGAATGACGAACCTGGTAATCCTGCGCGGCAAAGATCCGGCATTGCAGGTGGGGCTGAGCTTGGAATTAAGCGCCGGTGGGGGAATAACCGGGGGGGTCAATCAGAGCACGAATTGGGTCTCGGCACTGTGGGCGGACCTGGTATGGAAAAAAGCGGTGAAGACGAATTACGTGGTGACGGTAGCGAGCGAACCGGATGGCACGCAGATTGGCACGCTCAGTTTGGCGGTACAACCTTCGGGCGCGGTAACGCTGACAGGATCGTTAACGAACAACACCAAATTGATGGGCTCTCTGCCGTTGACCACGAAGAACAGAGTGGTGATGTATCAGACGTTATACAGTGGCAACGGGATGTGGCTGGGGTATATGAGTCTGACGGGCACGAACGGCGGCGTGGCGCACTGGCAGAAGGTGGGGAATCCGCAAGGGTTCTCGGTGAATACCCGGTTGACACTGCGGTAAGGTACGGGGCCCTTGGCAAAAAATGGAACCAGTTCCCATCTAAATGTCGTCAGCGAACGTGTTTGTCATGTCCGGTTCCGTATATTTCTGACTGGAATTTACAAATCGGGTTTGCGTGATACGTTTGGTGCGGCACATGGGTGCTGTTTGTGGATGACATGATATGGTTGCCAATCTGGAATTGCTAGAGGAAATCGCCTTGCCGGGATGCCTGGGCGAGTTGCTGCCGCGTTGGCTGAATCAAGTGCCGTTGTACCGTCAGGCCGCCCGTGCAGTGCCGCCCGACCGCCTGACAACGTCTGCTTTCCAGCGGTTGCCGTTCATCACCAAACAGGATATTCGCCGCAATTTTCCCCGCAATTTCCTGCGGCACGGCGTGGAACTTGATGCGTTGCTGGAACTGGATTTGGTGGAGATCGAACATACCTCCGGCACCTCAGAAGAGCGCACCCCGTTGCTGTTGGAGCGCGGCTGGTGGGATACCCAGGAGGCGCGCGCGTTGCGCTTGAATCGCCACCTTCGAGCCGTGCTGGCAGAAAATCCAGAGGCTCGCCGCGCCACCATCACGCCACCGTTTTGCAGTGGAGAGGTCTGCTATGCCGGACGCCCCTCGCGCGCAAACCGCACCCTCGGCAACACGCTGTTCGTGAATCTTTCCCGCCAGCCATTTCTCTGGAGTGATGCCGAACTGGCCCGCATGACGGAGGAAATCACGGATTGGGCACCACACTTTCTGGATGTGGACCCGGTCTATGGCATGTTGTTCGCCCGTTATTGCGAACGGCATCACGTCCGGCTGCCCACCCTGAAGTTCATCCTGTGCAGTTACGAATTTCTCAGCGCCCATCATCGGCGCATCCTGCAACGCGTGTTCGGCGTGCCGGTGTACAACCTCTACGGCTCCACCGAAACCGGCCATCTGCTGATGGAAGACGAGCAGGGTGACCTGATCCCCAGCGCGGAAACGGCTTTTCTCGAAATTATCCAGGCGGACAATGATGGCATTGGAGAATTGGCGGTCACCACCCTGACCAATGAGTATATGCCGCTCATCCGGTATCGAATCGGCGACTTGGTGGAGCGAAGCTGCGCCACTGGTCACCCGGTGTACACCGTGCATGGGCGCGTCCGGGAGTCGGTGATGCGGCCAGATGGCACCCGCGTTACCGTGCGCCAAGTGGACGCGTGTCTGGCTGGAACCCCCGGTCTGGCACATTACCAACTATTGGAGCGTCAGCGGGGTTCATGGACACTGCGGATCGCAGGCGAAGGCTCCTCCCTGACTCCGGCCAACCGGGCCTGGTTGCAATACCGGCTGCGTGAGTTATTGGGAGCCACCGAAGACTTGGTCATCCAGGAAACCGATTCACTTTTGGCGGAAAGTTCGGGGAAATTCAGATTGGTGTATCCTTTAAATTTAACATCAGATTCGACTTGATGCTCGGGGCCAATCGGCGTATAGTAACTCTAGCTAAATGAAAACGATAAGAAAACCGCTACATGCGTTTACACTGATCGAGTTACTGGTGGTCATCGCCATCATCGCCATTCTCGCTGGTCTGCTGTTGCCGGCCTTGGCCAGAGCTAAAAAACAGGCGCAAGGGGTCTCCTGCCTGAACAGTGAAAAGCAACTGGCACTCTCTTGGGTCATGTACGCCGATGACAACGAGGAGTTTATTGTCAACATGAACACCACCAAAAACGCCGCCGGGAATATACCGTGGCGGAGCGATTCGCCTACCAACCCAGTGCCGACCGGTTTGACTGCCGATGCGCGGCAAACCTGGATTGTACAGCAGGGTTTCCGCGAAGGCGCACTTTACAGTTACTGCCCCAATGTTAATATCCTGCATTGTCCAGGGGATGATCGTTATAAACTGGCGGTTGGGGCGGGCTTCGCGTATGCGAGCATCTCCGGCGTGGCCACCCTCAACGGCGAGTCCTCGCAGCTTACCAAGCGCACCGAAATGCAGCACATGAGCGAAACCATGTTGTGGGTGGAGGAAAATGATCCCCGTGGCGAGAACCAGCATTCGTGGATGATGAACGGCGGTACTCCGGCAAAAAATTTCACCGACGCCAGCTTGGTTGATTCCCCAGCCGTATTCCATCTGAACAGCAGCACCTTCTGCTATGCGGACGGTCATGTGGCCAGCCACCGGTGGCTGGATGACGCCACGATTGCCTATGCGGCCAGCATGGATCCCAACAAATATACGACCATGCGTCCCACGGCTGCCCAGACTCCGCGCGACGGTCCGTTTTTGGGTCGTCAATACGCCACCAAGGCCAATCCGTGAAGCAATATTCCAGCTAAGGTGTTCGCCCGAGCCACGCAGGAATTGCTTCAATTAGCTCCAACCCGATAGAAACGACTGGCTCGGTCAGGTGTCCGGTCCATGAAAGTGCCCTGCGTATTCGTGGCTGACAGGTTGTTGGTCAGTGGGTGCCAAGTGGATTCGTTTGCGTTGGTTTTATGCTGGAGGAAATAGGTGCGTCCAGCGGCAGCCCGCCAAGTCAAAGCCACGGCGTTGTTCGTCTTGATGATGGACTTAAAGAAGGGTGCCTGGGGCACCGGTGTACCCAACGCAACCCAATCACTGCGGCACTTGCGGAACTCGCGTGTGGGTAACAGTTTTGCGTCAATGCCATCCCCGTACCACACGTGGGTCCCGTTATCGCTGAGGATCTGAAACATGGTATTACTGGTCCATGGGCCAGGCGGTAATTCAACAATGCCTTCCGGATGCAGCCCGGAGAGGTCGGCAGAGCGTTCTTGGGGAGCATCCGCAGGATTACCCGTCCATGTGTAGAGCTTGAAATCATCCGGGTACGGGCTCGAGATTGTCAACGCACTGCCAGCAATGATCAAATAGCCATCGGGACCGCCTTCAATGCTACGAAAGCCACGCCCAAACAAGTCGAGTTCGATGGGGGTACCAAACCGGGCGGAACCGGGCGGCCCGGTGCTGGCCGCCAAGGTGGTGAAGTTGGTGACTGGCACAATGAGGGCAAAGGTACGGTTGGTGGCGGAAACAATGGGCGCCCGGAACGCGAGATACGCCGTGTTCGTGCTGTCCGGCGCCATGGCAAGCCCTTCAATGTTGAACCCGCCGGGTGTCTTGCTATCCACCCCCACGGCGGAACTCGCCATCAGGCCATAATAATTTGCTCCTTTACCGTGCCCATTGGCCGCGTCCCAGTTGGCCAGATCGAGTTTGAGATAATCATATCTGCCAACGTAAGTCAGCGTGAGGTTGGTGCCTGAACCGGAAAGGTCGGTGACGAACATGCGACTGCGGTTCGTTCGCCCTTCCGTCTGACTGGAATTGGAATGTGCCCCCAGCCAGAACAGCCGGTTGCCTACCCGCGTGCTGGCCTCAATGTCCACCTCGCGCGCCACCCCATTAGCAAGATCGGTAAGCCCCAGAAAGGGTGTCATATTCGTCTGCCACACCGGCGGACCGCTCTGGTAGCGGTGGTACAGCCGTAATACCTGATTTTCGTCGTCTCCCACCAACATGTAGTTGGCATCCACAGCCAGCGCCGTGCTGCCATCCGAGGCCCCCGAGTGGAATCTGCCGCCGGCACGCCCCATGGCGGAGGCGGCATAGGGGAAGGTTATTTGTTTTGTCAGGGCGTTGTCGCTCACGGAAATGCTGATGGTGGTATAGCCCACGCCAATCGGCTCAATTGCCAGTGACCAGAGGCCACCGCCGAGCGGTGTAAGCGTCAGGTTGGTGGTGGGCACGACACGCTGGCTGCTGCTGGCTGCCACCACCAAATCATCCGGTGGCGTTTCCGCATCCGCGACTGTAAAGTACACCTTGGGATTGGTGGGATCCCCAATCGTGCCGCAGATGGGACCGACCGGAGTAATGACTGGCACCGTATTATTGGGTTCCCCCGGTGTCAGAGGCGCGGCAGGGGGAAAGTTGGTGCTTACCAGGCTTTCATCAAACACCAGCGAATTACCATTTGTTCCCAGTAATTCCCCATAAAACCAGGCAGCCGCAGAGAGAGGTGTCTGGTTGGTGGGAAAACGCACTGCTGCATCCGGTGGATAATTCGTAGTCAACACCACGCCGCCATAAATAATGTCGTTTGCACCGCCGTCACCCCAGCCCACAGCGTCAAGAATTGTCGCACTGCCGGGCAATCCCTCAAGCACGCCGTTATCGCCATGATCCAGATCCACGCCTTCATCCGGTTTGGTATTGGCCGTCAATAAGAGAAACGAGACCGTGCCATTATGGAGGCAACCGCCAGCTTTATTGAAATGGCTATCGAGCACCACCGTGGTCCCACTGGCAACTTGATACGGACGATTGGTTGCCATGATCAGCAACAGCCCGTTGGTGCCGAGTCGGCAGGAAGTCAAATCCAAGACCAGTGAGGAATAGCCCGGATCATTCTCTTGATCGCCCAGAATTACCGCCAGATAAACATTCGTCAGCGCGGCATTGGGAACTCCACGCAGTTCAAGGTACTCGAACGGTTCATCCGAACCAGGCGGGTTGACCTTCAACTCGTTTAACAACACCAGATCGTTATCCGTGACGTTGACCTTGACTGGCGGGATCAACGTATTGGTCGGGTAATTATACGGATCGCCGGTGCCCACCACACTATTGGTGATGTAACTTTTATGCGTGGCAGTCTCGACATCCGTGTCATCCACCGCGCGAATGGTCACGGTGATAATGCTTGTATTGGTCAACCCGATCTCGAGACGATTGGAATAAGTCACGCCGCCGTTGATGCTCACTTGCGTCTGGGCATCACACTGGATAGCGAGCGTCACCATGCCGGTGGGCATGGTATTCAGCGCCAGGCTAAAAAAGTCCGTCGCGCCGCCCTCGGTTACCGCGCGACTACCCGTTGCCGGGGTGAGAATCACTCCGGGAAAGGCGGACGCGCCGAAATTCGGGCCACCGATATGGTTCAATGCCCGGCCCGCATAACTTGCCGGCAGCGTATCCGCAGTACCGCCCAACAGCCAATTGGGCGGGGTTCCGTTGGTGCCAAAATTATCTGAGGCCAACCAATCACTGGCGGACGAACCGGTGGTATTGCTGGTTCGTCCAAGATACGAAGGCGTGAAGTTGACCGGCACGACCACCCCGCTACCCAAGGCGGCAGCGTTGCGCCGAAAGGTGATGGCACCATACGCAATATCTCCCGCCCCGTCATTATCCAGCACCCCTACGGAATCCCACACCAGCCAACTGGTTACCTCAGGCGCATCCAGCGTGCCGTCATCATTTGTATCCAAATCGGTGCCGATGGATGGTTTATTGGTGGTTTGAATCAGGAAAAACGTGAGTGAATTCTTTTCCAAATCCGTCTGACCACCTTCACCGGTGTGCCCAATAGAACTGGTATTGCCGCTGCCGAAGCCGGTGCCGGTATCCGAATTCACCAACGCCGTCGCCCCGTTCACAACCGAATACGTGTTGGACTTTTGCAGCAGCACGAGGAACCCGTTGCCGCCGATCATTCGCCCCGACAGATCAAACACATTTTGAATCGTCCCCGGATTACCGCCAGAATCCCCTTCCACGGAAATCAAATATGAGCCATCCGGAAACATCCAATTCGGGGTGCCGCGCAACTCCACGTACTGGTTCGGTGCATCCAAGCCCGGCGGGTTTAGCATGACTTCGTTAATGCCCGGTAATGCCAACGCCGAACCGGCCGTGAGGAACCAACCACACAGCCAACCGAGGATCGGGCTGACGACCCTATACATCCTGCGTTGCATCTAGGCTTAAGTTTCCTCACTTTAGCCTGACTGTCTACAAGGAAACGGCTTTAAAAGGACTTCAGAGCAGGTGGCAAAAGTAGCTACTGACCGCCTTCATTTTTTCCCATCTGCAAGGCGGCAAAGCTCGCGGTAGGTTTCCGCCGGATTTCGTCGCCTCAAACCCGCCTCGTCGTCCGCCCGGATGGCCGCTTCCATGCGCGCCGACCGATCCGCGTACTCGTTTCTGCCGCGGGCCACGGACCGCCGCCATTCCTGCAAGCAGACAAACAGGATTTCCCGAGGTTGAATGTTGCGGCGCAGCAAATTCAAAAAACCCGCCGTTGCATCCCGCCCCATCACGGTTCCTTGTGCGGTTTCATCTATGGGGGGCACCAGGCTGGTGGCGTTTGTCCAGACGAATAACAGCGCAAACACAATCAACGCCGCCAGCACCCCGTGCAAATGATATTGGCGGATCAGCGTACCGATGCCCGGTTCCTCCGATACGCCCAAGTGGGTTTCATCAAAGACAATATGCGCCGGTGTGCCGACCAGCCACACGAGCAACGCGGCATTCTGTTCCTTGCGCAGGGATTCATTGCTGAACAGGTAGGCATCGCTGACCAGTACCACGCTGCCCTTGCCCAACGGACGCTCCATGATCACCGCCTTGCCATCCCGCGCATAAAGGACGTTCCAGTTGGTGCCGGGTTGATCGAAATAGAGGGAGCTATGCCAAGGCAGTGCGGCGGGCAAGGCAAGGTCCGCCTTTCGAATCGCGTTGCCCGGTTGCATCACCTCGTTCGTGGCTGCCAATTGTTGATGCGCAAAGGTGAATTGCCATCCCTGTTCCAGCCCGTGTTGATTGGTCGCCATCAGCCAGCCGCGTTTTCCGCGAGTGATGGTTGGCTTGGCGACTTGGTTGGTCGTGGTGGCTTCGTTGACCGCCGAGCAGGCGATGACCAACCGGCCTCCCTGAGCGGTGATGGTTTCCAGTTCCGTACGCAAATCCCGCCCCTCCTGTTGCAAGGTTTGATAATCGGCGCCAAGATAGAACCACGCGCTGGCGCCATCCTGCCGGGCGCGGTGAATGGGGCGGTAGTTGCGCTGCACGCCAAGACCCGGCAGGCGGCTTAAACTTTCGTAAAACGCCTTGGCTCCCAAGGGATCGGTGCGCAAGGAACTGTATTCCGGGTAAATGTCCCCCCGGCCAAATCGCAATTGAAACAAATCCGCCAGGCCCAGCGCAAACAGCAGCGCCACCCCCACGAGCAGAATCAGCTTAGCCGGTTGGTGATTCATGCGGCGCGAATCCTTTCCGTGCGCTGTGCGAATTCCGACAGCATGTCGCGCGTGACTTCATGCAGGCCGTACCAGGCCCGGTCAAAGACCAGCACCTGCGTTTCAAACAACGCTGTTACCTCGGGGAGTACGTGGGTACGGCGGCTCAGTTCACGGGCGTACTCGTGGTTGGACTTATATTTGGTCAGCGTAATCAGTTGTTTCTCCCCCAAGGCCGCCAGGCTGGCCAGGTAGTGGGCGCGCAGGGCCAACCGTAATTCGCCTTGGGCGAGCAGCGTTTGCGCCAGCCGCAGCCATTCATCCCCCGGCAGATCACTGGCCACCACGTTGTCATCCCGCAAATCCGGCACGGCCTGCTTTGCTACCACGGTGGTCGCTTTGGTTCGATGGTGCTGCCGCCGCTTCCAAGCACGCCAGGCAAACACACTAATCACCACGAGCAACGCGATGCAGAGCACAACGACCAGCACCCGCAGCGGCGAAAGCCAGTCCGTCTGCACTTTGGCCCCATCCGGAGTGGGTGGACGCAGGCGTTTACCCAGCAGCTTATCCACCAGCCGGTCAATCTCATCCATGACCGAGCCAATGGCTTTGAAAGTGCTTTTCAGCCCGCCAACCACCCAATCCACCATCTGGCTGAAATAGCTTTGCTCATCGGCTTTGGCGGTCTCGGGTTTCGGCACATCCTCGCGTGGCACCCGCCAGGTATATTCCCGTTGGCGGATGACCTCCTGAATGGATTTGGCCATTTCCTCGGCACCGATGACGGCGGGGGCAGGGGAAGACGCCGGCAGTGGCGTTGCAGCGGCGGGATACAACAGGACAGACAGGAGTGGAAGAATGGAAAATAATCGCTTCATACCCTCTGTCCGCGCCCATGATTATGCGCGCTGTTTGCGTTTCCAGGGTGCAGCCGATGCAATTCCGCCAGCAGGTCCGCGCCGTTGGTGACCGCCTCGGCATGAAAACAGCGCAGCAGGTAAACCGCCTTGATCAGCGGATCAAGCGTCAGCCAGGTCAATAGCGCGATAACGGCAAAAAAGGTGGTGTTCAAATACGCTGCGCTGCTGAGCGTGAACGCGCTTTCCATGCCCAGCAACGATTTGGCCAGCATGGGAATGGCCACAAACGCGCTGACCCAGTTGAGCAACACGAATACGGTCGCCAGGGAAAGGGTTCCCAGGACGGCATGGTTCTGTGCCGCCCAAGGGCGCGTCAACGCCGCAGTTCTGCTTATCAGCGGCTTTAGTTCGCCGCTCGTGCCATCCGCCGTATAACTGGCATTCTGATAAAAACTAAACACCCACGCAAAGGGCAGCGTGAGCACTGCGGCAATCGGGAGGATAAAGAGCCCGGTGGCGTGAATGACTGTTTGCGTGGACACCAACCGTCCCACGCGTTTCGGGTCCCAAACAACATCCACTTGGCCGGAAAGGCGGGCGCGCAACTGGCAGACAAAAGCGCATTGCCAGCACTTCAGCCAGATGAAGCCAGCCGTCATGCCCAACGCGGCATACGTCTCATGTTGCCACGCAAAACCGCTGTGGCTCATGTCCGACCAGAAATACAATACGCCCAAGGCGAACGGTAACGCGCCCATCAAGTAGCACAGCCAGTGCGCCGCCGTGGCGTTGCGCAGAAGATGCACCGCCTCTTCCATAAGCTCCACCGCGCCGCGCGCGTTGCCATGTTTGTTTTGCCTGCTCACTCGTATTGGTTGCCCGCCTCGAATCGGGGCGGATCACCGCCAACCAAGGTAATCGGGGGAACCGGTGTTCGACAACTCGAAACATTTCCCTGCGAAGCCGCGTAGCCGTTGAGGTAAGGAGACGGACCCAGAAATTTCGGAATTCGGAATTGTCCGTTTCCTTACCTCAACGGCTACAAACGTTGGTGAGTCCGGCGGCTTATCGTGCTTTAACCACAAATCCGGCGCTGTCGCAGACGTGAATGAAGTAACTGCTGTCATCCCGCAGGTTGCAAGCGATGCATTTGCCGCCCAGCCAACGATGCCGTTCCTCGCCGCAACGCTGGCAGGCGCAGCCCTCCCAGTCATGCTCAAAGCCAACCGGCAGCCCGCATTTCTGGCAGCGCAACTTGCAGCCATCGCCCTGCCTTACGACCTCGTGCTGCGTGTCCCGAACTTTGCCGCACCGAGTACAGGTGCAGCCGGCCCATTGATGACCCGTTAGACAGACCAGTTTCATTCAGGGTACCTTATCATTAACATAAGCACTACCGCTAGTGAATGAATAGCCTGGCCAATGAAAAATGCAACTGTAATAACACGAAATAATTCGTGCTTTATGCGGTCAGCCGGGGATGCCAGGGCGCGGGTGGTGCAGACGCACCGCCGGTCAGCCGAGTTGGTAGTCCGCCGCGATGAACTTGCTGGTGTCCACTTCGGCCATCATCTCGTCAATGAACTCCATTTCGCCCGACGGCATCGCCTCGATGGTGTGCCGGAGCCGGGCCAGATAAGGCACCTCGCGCGGGTGGAGGGTGAGGGCTCCGTCCTGATGCGCTTCCCGGATTAGCCGCAGGGCCGTCAGGGCGGCGGCTTTGGCCGCCGTGTAAGGGGTGGGCGCACTGACGATGGCCTGCGCGATGGCGATAGCGCTTTCCGGTGAGAGAATCCAGGCTTGCGGGTCGCGGCCAGCATCCGAGGCCACCATCCACTTGCGGTAGAGCAGGGCCGCGTCGCGCCCATCCGCCAGGGCCAGGTTCATCAGGCGGCAATCATAAATCAGTTGTTCGACATAGCAGGTGGGCGCCATGCCGCCCAGCAGCTTGATGTTCTGCACCGACTCATTGCTCCAGGTGTCGCAGGTCGCGGCGGCGATGTTGCCCAGCGGGCTCAGGTGCGCGCACGCGGCGGTCTTGCCTTCCATGGCCATGGGGTAACCGGTGATGGCCTTCAGGATAGGGTTCTCATAACCGCAATCCTTGCCCGGGCCGACCGCGCCGCATTCGTAGGCCACGAGAGTACGCACCGCGGAAACCGCCCGGACCACGGCGGCAAACACGCGGGGAATCATTTTCTGTTCCGCCAGCACCATCGCGGTGTTGCCGAAGCCGCACGCGGTGTCGCCCGCGCAGTGGACGCCATGTTTTTGGGCAATTCCGTTCAATTCGCCCCAAAGAAAACGCATGTCGCGCACGCCCAGCACCGCCAGGGCGAAAATGACACCGCGAATGTCTCCCATCATCAGCGCTTCATCATGCACCTCCTTGCCGCCCACTGATTCAATGCTGAGCAGTTCCGCACCGGCGGAGGCGCAGCCTTCAAAGGTGTTGATCATGGCCTCGTATAGCGGGCCGCTGCGCATGCGCGGCGGGCGCACCATTTCGCGGGTGTCATTCGGCGTGATGCGTAGCACGCTTTTGAGCCCGTGTTTGGCGTGGGTTTCCTCCATGGCATCCAGCAGGATGCGTGTCAATTCGATGCCCCACGCGGGATTTTCCGTCATGGGTGGCAGGGTCTCGAATTCAACGACCAAGCCGTGGGCTTCCAGTTCCACCGCGCGTTGCAGGGCGCCGGTGATGATCTGCTGATAGTTCTGTCGCACCTCCGGCATCGTGCCGGCCTCCACCAGCATCGGCGGCAGGGTGAAATTCAGTTCCGGATACACTGTCCCGCCGCCGATGTTCATGCCGCGCCGGGTGACGAGTGGTATGGGGGCGGTGCCAAACAGGAGTTCGGACGGCTGACTGATGGTTAGTGAATTGAATTTCGGCATAAAGTCTGGGGTGTTGAATGGATAAGTCGTGCGGGTGGGTGTTTTCTAGTTCACCAAGTCAAATGGCTAAAACGCGGTGGGTGAGCGTCACCGCGCCAGCGGCGCTTTCGGTGTATCCATCCGCGCCAATTTCATCCGCGAATTTCTGGGTGATAGGCGCGCCGCCAACGATCACTTTCACTTGGGACCGCAGCCCCGCCTGTTGCAGCGCGTCAATCGTGGTTTTCATGGACGGCATGGTGGTGGTGAGCAGGGCCGACATGGCTACGACCTGCGCATTCTTCTCCCGCACGGCGGCCACGAAGCGCGCCGGGTCCACATTTACACCGAGGTCCACGACTTCAAACCCACCGCCTTCCAGCATGGCTGCGACGAGATTCTTGCCAATGTCATGCAGGTCGCCTTTGACGGTGCCGATGGCCACGCGGCCTACCGGTTGGGCGCCACTGGCGATCAGCAGCGGCTTGATTAATTCCAACGCCGCCTTCATGGCGCGCGCCGATAGCAGCAGCTCGGGCACGAAATATTCATTGCACTCGAAGCGCCGTCCCACGTCGGCCATCGCGGGCATCATATATTCCTGGACGAGTTTCAGCGGTGGGACGCCAGCGGCAATCGCCGTGTTGGTGATGGTTTTGGCGGTGGCCGCGTCCCCGGTGAGGACGGCATCGTAAAGTTTTTTCAGGTCATCCATAAAAAGAGTTTGTTTTTACAGTGAGGCCAGCCTGCCATAGCGCCCCGGCCTTGGGAATGGATGAATCGCGGATAGGCATGTATAAATCTTAGGTCGGCAAATGGATGAAAAGGGGACTTGTGTCCGGCGGTGTCCATGTTTGGCCGTGTGAGTAGCAAATCTCAGATTTCATATTTCAGGATGGGACTTATGGGATGAATGAGAGCGATGCACCGAGTAAAAAAGCCAAGCATTGCAAATTGTAAAATGCAAATTTGGGGAACACAAAAATCGCCACAGAGAATTCGACCGGGAAATAATTCAGCGCCGACTGACGTGCGGCGGCTACGCGGCTTGGGAATTGTGATGTTTCTGGTGCGCCAAGCAAGTCTGGTGCATCTTGCTGAGTGAAACGAATCAGCCATGGTATCCCAAAGGCACGGCAAGCTGCGACCGCTGGGGATACCCACGGTACGGGACCGGATGGGCGGGTAGCGTTGCCATCGAACGCCCAAATTTGCCGACGGCGGGAAACCGTAAGCGGCCACCGATACGATGAAGACCGGAAGAAAAAGTCAGAGTCTCATTCGACTGCTACCCATAGATTGTCAACGGTTCAGCCACCGAAATCAAATGCGGCTTGCGTTTGTTCCGGGGGGTTGACCGGGGCGTGTTCTTCCAGCCAGGCGGGCAAATCTTCCGCAGCGTTGAGTTGCTGGGATTCCAGCGCGATCGCCCCGTGTTTCAGCAAGGCCTGATTGCCCTTGGGCGCATCCGGCGCTTGCCGCACAAAGACCGGACACCAACGCGCCTTCAAGGCTTCCGTCGCCCCGGCCCAGGTGCCGCCCTTTTCCAGATCGCTGCTGACCACGATGGCGTATTCGGAGAGACCATAGATCACTTTGTTCCGGCCCATCGCCGTCCCCACGGTGAACCCGGCATCCGGCCCGAACGGGGTGAGCAGGACCAACTGGCCATCGAGCAGGAACTGGCGCACTTCCGGTTGCCGCACAGTGCGTTCGAGGCTGTCCGCCAGAACCCCGATCGCCTTGCCATCCGCGCTCAACCCGCCATCCATGCCGATGCGATCCGAGCCCTTGGCTCCACCGGAGATGACCGCCATCCGCGCATGGGCGATTTTGCGGCCCGCCTCTGCGGCAAATTCCACCGCCGCCGCGTCAATATTGCGGGAGCCCACCACGGCGATGCCCTGGCGCTTCAGCAGGCACAAATCCCCGGCCCCGAACAGCACCGTTGGTGCTTGATGTTTTAGCGTCTGCTTTAATTTGGCGGGATACTGTTCATCCATCCGGGTCAGCGCCCAGAGCCCTCGGGAAAAGAGGTTTTCAAGTTCCATGGCCACCTGGCCGCTGCGATCCAACAGCCGGACGATGCGCTCCGCATCGCCGGTGGTAACCTGCAGCGCATCCGCCAATTCAGCGGCCCCCTGCCCCAGCAACGCGGCGGGCCGCTGATACGGTGAGGCGTGAATTTTGCGCGCCAACTGGTTCCATTCGGAGATGGTATAGGGCTCAATGTCCGGCGCGACCGCCTTGCCCAAGGTCGAGCAAAGCAACAACATCGCCTGGCCATCTTCACTTAACATATCATGCGCACTCATTCATTTCCTTTCGGGGTCGCTTTTGCGAGGGCAAACGGGTGTACTGGCCCGCTGCCGTGCAGGCGCAACCATACCGCCAGATACGTCAGCGTCCAACCTGAACCGCTATATCCTCCCGTGCTGAAACGATTCTCTTTTTCCCATTGACCCCAGGCACACTTGAGGGGATTGTCAGCACCATGACGAAAAACTGGAAACCGAAAACAACGAACGAAAAGTCCGTTCAATAATACTGTTAGGCGAAGTAACCATAGGAGAAACTCATAAATGGAAGCATCAACAACAATCTGCGGCCTGCTTCGGGCAGGAAAAATCTTTGTTCCGTCGTATCAACGCGCTTATTCATGGGATACCGAAAAAGATAGCGGCAAATCGCCGAAACAAGTGAATGTGTTCCTGTCAGACTTGGAAGACTACCGGAAAAGTGCTGCTAATCCGCCTTACTATTTCGGACATTTTCTTTTTGAAGAGCATGCGGGGATTTACGGGGTTATTGACGGACAGCAACGCCTGACCACAATCATCATTTTTCTTTCCGCCCTTTTCCGCAGGCTTACGACATTGCGGGAGGGGAAACTGACCGAAAAGGAGAGGGAACTGTTCGAGGATATGGTCAAACGCAACTCTACCTATCGGTTTGAGACGGTTGATTATGATTCGCAACCTTTCAAAGATTATGTGATTGACCAATCCAAGCACGACCACAATGGGCTTGAAACAGAATCGGCTCGCCGCATCGTGAACGCATTCGATTTTTTTGTCGCGCATCTGGCTGATAAAGACGAAGACTATCTGACGCGCATGCTTAATATCGTTTGCTGCGCATCCTGTACCACGCATCCAGTAAAAAATGAATCGGAAGCAATCCAGATGTTCATCTTCCAGAACAACAGGGGTAAACGTCCTTCCAATCTGGAAATCATCAAAGCGCAGTTCATGTTCAATGTTCACCTTTATGCCGGTGAAGCGAAAGCCGGTTTGCTTGAGGAAATTAAAAACCGTTTTGAGAAAATTTACAAATCCATCTCCGCGATTGAATACCGAATAGACGAGGACGAAGTCTTGGTTTACACATTGCGTGTCCATTTCAACTCGCTCGGGGAGAGCAATGCGTTGGATAAAATCAACTCTTTGCTCTCCAAAGAGTCAATCCCGTTCGTCAAAACATTCACACAATCGCTGGCAGACAGTTTTGAATATCTGACGGTGTTCTTCGGCAGACATGAGCGTGAGAACCAGAGTGTTCACTCCCTCGTATCGCTGGGCGGCATCGGCGTCGCCTTGCCGTTCGTCATCAAAGCATACAAGTTCAATCTGCCAATTGAACAGATTGGAGTACTCTGTTCAAAACTCGAATCCATCTTGCTGCGTCAACGTCTGGTTGGGACACGGGCGGATATGCCCTCACGATTGAATGGTGTTTACCAGAAGTTCACTGCAGAGAACACCAGTTTAGACCCCATCATAAAGCATATCGATTGGATGCGGACTGTTGAATCCTCGTCACTCTGGTGGGCATACTGGAACAATGATGCACTTAGTCGCGCAATACAAGGGTGGATTCCCCACCCCACCGCAAAATTCCTTCTTTGGAAGTATGAGAATCACTTGAAGGGACAAGGTAAAGGCGGTTATCTTCCGACTCGTTTTGACAGTATCACCGCGCCAGAGTTGGAACACATCGCGCCGCAAACCCCGCCAGACGGGAAACCTGTTGAGGCGGGTTATCCCGAATACGACGAGGACTTTAAAGCCCAGTTGTTGAATTGTCTTGGCAACTATCTACTATTGTCTAAGTCCCACAACTGCTCCGTCGGGAACAGTCCGTTTGCCGAAAAGCGAAACAGTTATTCACATTTGGAGCAACACCGCGAGATTCATCAACTGACAGATCCGAATAATCCGCTCTGGACGAAGGAACTGATTCAGAAACGGAAAGAGAAGATCGTGCGATTCATTTTGGACAATTTGTAATAAACAGAACGCTTAACAACCCGCTCCACCGAATACCGCGTTCGCGGTGTCGGTGAACGGTGCCGTCAGTCCCATAACAGCGCCTCAAGGATTGTCCGGAAAGCCGCCCAATAAACCCAACTGCACCCGCTCCGAGGTGCCAGAAACTACTTTAACGCCCGCCATTAACGCTGGGAATCCCCGGTTTTTGATGTTTTTGGCCGTTTCATGCGTAAGTGCCTGTATTTTAGCAAGATGTGCATGTGATTTAGACCGTCAGGCTCTTAATTTAGGAAGTCCACCTCCTAATTTTGGAGGTGGACTTGGTAAATTGGGAAGTCGGGCTGGTGTTTTTGCAGGTCGAGTTCCTAATTTTGTGGTTCACCTCCAAATTTAGGAAGTCGAGCTGGTTATTTTGGAGGTCAGCTTCTGAATTCAGAGGTGGACTTGGTAAGTTGGGAAGTTGAGTTGGTCAATTAGGAGGTCCACGTCAACTTTTGGAGGTCAGCCTCCTCCTTGACGAGGTTGGGATGGTGTTTTTGGAAGTGGACCTCCGATTTAGGAGGTCCACTTGGCCATGGAGGAAGTCGGGTTCCCGATTGGGGAAGTCTGCCGCGTGAATTCCGACCGCAACGCTTACGCCGGGGGAGGCGTCGGCGTCGGTGCCGGGGTGGTGCGGCGTCCGCGACGGCCAAAATACTCTTTGAGGGGGGCCAGGTCCGCATCATAGGCACCATCCCGGTTGGCCACCTTGGCGGCGGCGTAAACCAGCAGCAGCGCATGGTACAAATCGGCGTTCAAGGCCAGGTTCGTGTCATTGGCATCCTCGGCCAGGGACAGCAGTTTGGTGTACACCCGCATCCACGGCTCTTGCAGCGCAATGTCCGAATCAAATCCAGCCAGATCAAAGTCGCCGCTGATGGCCGTGGGGTGATTCCGAATGAACAGCCGCGACTGTTCCAGGATGCCTTGCGAGGCGGGCGTGACATGCGGCAACCGCCGCCGCTCGGTGGGTGTCAGGCTGACCAGGATCGGCAGGTTGGTGCGGATGACCTCGATGGCGGCATCAATCGCGGCCTCGGCTTGGGTGGTAATCGTTCCTTCGACAAGGTTATGTTGCATATTTGTTCTTGGGGTTACTGGTTCATTATAGCGCGCCGTAGAGTTATAGCGCGCTTCGTTATATCTGGCCATGAGTCATGGATGGTTAATGTTTTTTGTTTTGTGACTTTCAGGCTTACGGGTGTCAACGTAGCGGAGCCCCTCACCCCATGCAAGCCTGATTTATAAATTATTTTTTAAACTCTCACTTGACGGGAAGTCCGATTTGGATTTTTATATCCGCGTACCCGGTGAAACTAAGAATGAATAAACCTTAACCAATAACCAGCTATGGCTTTTGATCCTACCAAACCTGTCGAACATACTGAGATAGACGCCGCCGAGTTGCGCGCCCAATTCAACGCCCTCAAGGCCCTGGATGATGACAAGAGCGCCCGTATTGCTGCGCTGGAGGCGCAAGTCGCCGCCCTTCAGGCGAACGCCGTCACCACTGCGCAGTTGGCCGAGGCGCTGAGCAACCTCAGCGCGGCCCTCATCGCCAACAGCAGCGCGAACAGTAATGGGGTGATGCCGATGGATTTCACCGTGAGCGATCCGCCGACGCAATGGGAGACCGGCACCATATATAATACGCTGAACGCGCTGGTTCAGGCCCTGCGCCGGCAGTAGAAGCAACGACGGATTAAGGATAAACGGCGGAAGCGGTCGCCCGTAGCCGTCGAGGTCAGGAGACGGATGGCTTGCGCGGCGGGTCATTTTTGCGGGAGCGGCCAAGGGGCGTCCCGCTGAATCCGCCTCATTACTTCGGCGGCTACGGGAGAGGTCACTTCCCAAACCCGGCGTTGGCCCAAGCACTGCAGCGAGCGTAGAAGCAACGACGGATTAAGGATAAACGGCGGAAGCGGTCGCCCGTAGCCGTC
>JBAXGN010000111.1 GCA_037139415.1 Verrucomicrobiota bacterium
TTACTGTCGCGTTGTTAGTTGTAGTTAAGGAGTCTCAAATATTACACCTGCCAAGTCTTCTCAAAATGTTCACTTTTGCGTCGCGATCTTCCCAGTGCCGAAATGACCTTGATTTGACCAGAGGTAATATTCCCACCCCTATAGAGAATAGGGGGGTGGGAGCATCATCTTCTCAAGGGATGTTCCCAGTAGTTAACCCTGGGAAAATCACTGGGAGTAATAATGGGAAGATCGCTTTCATAGCTCCTTCTTCGTAGAGAATCGGAAACTGCTGCTCCACTTGTGCTGTCCTAAGCTGCGCTGCGGACGCGGGTGATGGCTGTTCAGCGCGCCTATTGCTGGCCTCGTAATTATATAGTTAGCTTTGCCATATATATTCATAGTCCAGCTCACCTCTATTACTATTGAACCGGGTGCTAGTTTGTTTGAGTTGCAGAGCTGGCACCCGGATGTGGCGCGGTCAACCGGTTATGGCAGCAGTGGCCGGGTTTGGCTTTGCGTAGGTGAACTTGCCATCTACGCAAGTCACACCATCCACATTCTGGATAGTCGGCCAATAGCTTTCATAAAAGGCGGATTTGCTCATGCTAGTTTGATCTTTGACCGCTTTCTGTAGGCTAGAGGCGGTATAACTTCCGGTTGCTAGTATATTGAGAATAGCCTGGTTATTATACTGACTATTGCCATTGAGTTCAGTCTTGTTAAAGGCGGTATCCAACGTTGCGCCAGGGCCATTCATCACTAGCCCGATGCTATCCTTGTGCCGATGATAGCGGGACGTGAATTCTAGGCTATAGCGCTTGGCATCCTCATCCACAATCCGAGTCGTAATGCACGTCGCCACAAACCTGCCCAGCGCCCCACCACCGGCCGCCACATCAATACTGCGTTTGCTAGCCTGATCTCCTTTAGGCGAGTGGTGACTGAAGATAATCGCACTGTTGGGATTGCTGATCATCTGTTCCATACGAGTAAGCAAGCGCAGCATATCGCCATTGCTGTTTTCATCCGTTCGCGGCCCATACAAGCGATATAGACTATCCAAAATCACCAATTCGTATTTGTCGCGGGTCACAACGTTTTCAATCGCATCCATCAGATCGTCAGGGGGTATGTTGCGCTTGTGCAGGCTAAGGCTTTTGAAACTGTTATGATCCAGGTGCGTGATGTTCAATTCTCTGGCCACCGTCTGCACGCGGCTCTGGAATTCGTTGGAAATCAGTTCAGGATTGATGAAGAGCACCTTGCTTTTCCTGGTAACCATACCGAACCACGGCAATCCATGGGCGACACACAAGGCGAGCCGAATCAAATGCCAGGTCTTATAGCTTTTGCTGGCACCAATGAACATGCCGGTCGTGTCGGACTTGAGCACTCCTTCAATGATGTCGGGGTTGCAGTGGATATCGCGGATCAACAAATCGCGGTTATCGTCCAGTTCGCCTAGCCCGAAGTTACTGTTCGTCTGGGCGCATTGTTCAGGTTTTACCCGGCAGATTTCGTCGATGTCGGTAAACTCGATTGTCCCCTCGTCAATCAGGTTTAGTAGTCGAAGTTTCAATCCTTCCGGAGTATGGGCGTCGGCGTAGTGGATCAGTTTAGTGCGCGCTTGGCGTGTATATTCCGTACGCAGTTCAGTGTCAGTCATGTTACTCATGATACGATATAATTAGGAGGCCGACACATCTGGGTAAAAACAGCCAAGACGGCTGGAGTAACATGCAGCGCGAATGACTAGGTGTATCAAGCCTAGCGATGTGTCAGCCTCAAAACCTGTTATTGATACGAACGCGCGCATACGAATACTCTCGCAATGGTGATAACGTCCACTGCTGCTGCTAAGGTTTTGAAGTTTTGCTCCTGTCTACATTAGTAATTTCGCACAAAACCTAAATCAATGCAATATATAAATAGCAAAAGCAGCAAATTAATGATGCCGCAAAATAGTCGAGTGATGACCTTGAACCGATGCCGTTAATGCCAGTGATGCCGTTTATGTTGTTAGTCCAGTGAAAGATTTAGTCTGATTTAATTCAAGACCAGACAGGGGAGAGAGAGATAAGTGAATCTCTCCCTGGATGGGTTGGTCCGGATTTTCTCTTTATTAGAGACCGGACTACTGGACAAGTTGTAACCTGCACATTGGCAGTATGTTGCAAATGGCACTAAAATTGGTCTTGCCGTGGACTGGACTAACTGGACTAGCTCGAAAATTGCACGTCGAACCAGCTCTGTGAACCGTCCTTGTCTCGTTGTTTTGCGGCATGATCGAATATGGCAACGGGCATAGACTAGCGGTAATCGCATCAATGCACAATCCAGCCCCAACCCTCCTCATAGCTAAAACTGGGATTTGCCATGCCCCTCCCCAGCACCATCGCTCCAGCGCTAGCCACGATCCCTGAAGATCATAGCTAGGCGAGCATAGAGAAACAGTGCTGAGGAGGGGTGGTTAGGAAGGGTGCTGAACACTCGACAGGTGCGGGATTGCGCATGGGACCTGTATCGTGTGTTCAGCGGAGCGGATGGATTGTATAGAAGCAGGGGATAGCAGCTATCGAACTGCTGTATATTATTATACCATTGCCGCCCAGCTATATATACTGGGGGAGGCGGGTGGTTACGCAAGGCTACGTTCAGCGCAATTCCGTTTAGAGGCTAAGTTTGAACCTGGTGCTGTTGGAATGATTACCACGCTAAGGGATATATCTTGTGCGATAATAGACAACAGGGTTGGTGGTGGGGGCATTGGTGAACAGCAAGGTACCACCGACACCTGCTGCGTTGGTAGCTTGGCCAACCCAATTTGGAAGCGTCAAACTGTAAGAACGATCTAGAGCATACTTTAAGCCCTCGTAACCAAGGAATGATAGACGAACTTTGCGACCGAATATCAACTGTCCGGATATTTTATTTTGACTTGGAAGGAGACCAGCGGCAACCCGTGTTGGAATCAGTGAATTGTTGGTTGCATAATTGCCTCCACCAGTCGGCAGATTCCAGTAGTTGTAGTTTGTTCCCAATTGTCCGTTATCATTGTTCCCCATTCCCCATATGCTTCCATCGGTTTTAGAGAACATACTATAGCGCTGGTTCGCACTAATTGAAGTTACCCCAGAATCAACGAGCTTAATCGGGCTGCTTTGATTTGCATATGTTCCTGCAGATCCCAACCCCAATTGACCATAGTAATTGTAACCCATTCCCCACAAACTGCCATCGTTTTTAATGAAGAGACTATGATCAAAGCCAGCAGCGATAGTAATTACCCCACCTGCAATACATTCAGGTGTGTTTGCGCATAAAGTTCCGCCATAGTTAATCGAAGCTCCGCCTAGCTGTCCGCTATCATTAACCCCCATTGCCCATAAACTGCCATCGTTTTTCAAGAATAAACTATGGTTAGCCCCGACCGCAATAGCGGTAACGCCCTTCGATACAATCATTGTAGGGGTGTTTGTTAGGGTATAATATACGCCATTACCTAATTGCCCAAACCGATTTTCCCCCATGCCCCACAAGCTGCCATCTTTTTTTATGAACATGGCATGTCCGGTATAAGCTGAAATTGCAGTGACGTTACTAGCCACAATCATTTCATACTGATTGGTCCATGATAAGGGGTAGATACCATCACCCAATTGCCCCCATTGATTGCCACCCGTCCCCCAAAGACTGCCATCGGTTTTTATATAGAAACAATAATTGTGTCCGGCTGCAATAGCCGTTGCATTGCTGGCTACTAGAACTGGCATATTTGTTCCAAACCAAGTGTTGCCATTAAATTGGCCATCGTTCTCACCCATCGCCCAGACGGTTCCATCGTTTTTTAGATATAAGCTGTAATAGTCCCCTGCCGCCACTGACTTCACACCGCCAGGTTCAATCAATTTAGGACGATTGGAGTTATTGGTTGTGCCATCGCCAAGCTGCCCATAATTATTAAAACCAACAGCCCAAAGACTACCATTTTGCAGAAGAAACAGACTATGGGTTCTTCCTGCGGCTACTCTAATTGGCGTTTGAGCCCCAATTGTGCCAGGCTGCAGTAGATTTGCCCATAGCACGACCAAGCTTAAAAAGTTTAGTATTATATTTGCCGGATTCCTTGGTCTGCATAGAAAGCTCGTTGATTTATTGCCATCCCAGTTTTGGATTATCACGAGGTCTGGTGTTGGCCCGCTTCTATCTTCTTGCCCATTCGCTTTCATAGCTTTCATAGTTATTTTTACTTGAATGGACTTATATTCCTTTTAAGGAAATCGCGCAAGCCAAATAATTCCGCAAAAGGAATGCCGGATTATGCACGTTTATCCAATGCGTCAAACATTGGACAAGAACTTGGCGGCATTTCTGCGCAAACAACGCGGTGATGCCACTTATGTTGCCTTTGCTCGGAAACTGGGAATTACCCCTTCCAGCCTCTTTCGGCTTGAGAATTGCCAACAGAGCACGACCTTGAAAACGTTGCAGCAAATTTGTGACCGGTTGAAGGTGGATATTCACGACGTATTCCCTTAACTGGCACCGAGTCATAGCCAAGCTCAAGATTCGGCTCAGCGACATCTTTCCGGGTGAGTATTGATAGACTTCGCTCCTTTATCAGCTTGCAACCTCTTTTGGCAGATATTGATTTCTGCCTCTCTTTGGGTGTTTCGCACCAAGGGTTTGCCGCGATACCTGACGAATGGTCAAATTCAGCGCTTCATTAGGCAGCATTTTTTCGAGAAGGACTTGAGAGTTGAAAAGCTTATTGACTGCATACCCGCTTTGCTGTACCCATGGATCATCAGCGCAAGGATAATAATCTTTGTGCATTGATGCTGGGAAATCATTTGGAATTATGAATACATATACGAACCAAGTGCGGGAAGGGTTTCGACTTATTTACGTGGTCGCCTGTCTATCCATTGCCGGTCTGCCTTTTGATGCCACCGCCAAGTCCAGGCCTGCACGGCCAACCCTGCCTGAAGGGGAGTCCCTGATATTCCGAGCCAATGACCAGCAGACCAACTTTGTGGCCGATGCGGTCTCCGGCACGGCTTATTTAAAGTCGGCACAGTTCGTGGAAGGTTGGTCCGGTACGGCTTTGCTCATGGCCGGTGAGACGCCTTCCCATTGCATGATCCCAGTCCAGGGAACCCGCAAACGGCCCAACTTCTCACCCAACACCGGCAGCATTCGCTTGTGGTTTTCTACTGCATGGTCCAGCACTTCACTAGGTGGTCAAGGTTCTGGTACTCATGCTCGTCTGTTAGAGATAGCACACGTGAATACGAAGACGCCAACTGGCTTTGCGCTGTACTTCGATCCGGACGGTAACACCGTTTACTTGAGCGCGTATCAAGCTGGTCGGGTGGTGGATATCGTTCATGCTACCGTTGCTCTGGAAAAGGATGTCTTTCATCAACTGGGGCTGGTTTACGGTCCAGAAGCCACGTTACTGGTTTTGGACGGTAAGATTATCGCTACTGGCCTGGGATTGCCGGCGTTAGCCCAACCAACCGACTTGGATAACTGGATGTGCTTTCTGGGCTCAAATCCGGGCGGGTTGGAGAAAATCGAGGGGCAACTGGATGAAATTTACTTCTTCCCGTATGCCTGCACGGAAGCACAGTTCGGGTGGGACTATCAATCGCAGAGCCTGTTGGCAGCCATGGGACCGATCAGCGTTCAGGAATCCATAGCACAATATCGGACTTTGAGGCGTCATCATGGACCGCAGCGCGCCGAAGGAGGGCCATCGCCGCCCGATCCCGGACCCGGCGGTGGCGGTGGTAGCACTACCAACGACATGCCGTTCTATAGCAGTTGGGAATTTCCTTATGACACCAACGTTCTGCATTTTTCCAAAATAGTGTACGATACCAATGGCATTGCCCTGACTATTGTCGGCGGGGAAACCAATGGGGTATATGATCTGTATGGCACGAGTACTTTGGGGCCAAGCAATGCTGCCAGCGCCACCTGGACTTGGTTATTACGCACCGCGCCGGGAGAAACCAACCTGACGCTGGCGGATGCGGGGCTGGCCTATGAATTCTTCATTGTTGGGCGGACTAATGCCACCAATGGGCATGTTCTCAGCTATGCCTTTGAACAATTGGTCAGTCATGGCAATTCCGATGCCAATAGTAACGGCGTATCTGATGCATGGGAGTTCACTTGGTTCAATGGGTTGCTAAACGCCTCGACACTGAATGCTGATCCAGATCGCGATGGGGTATCGAACCTGATGGAATACCAGGCTGGGGCGAATCCATTTGATCCTGCCAGCGTCTCGAACCTATTGACGGCTTCCTGGCGATTTGACTCTACGAATTGGGTTGGTGAACAGGGACAGTTGCCAACCTATGCCAGTGGAGTAACCTTGACCAATGGCGCTTCCACCAACGCGTTGCGTATCGCGGCGGGCCTATCCAATGGAGTGGCGTATGCGGACCTCAAGCCGGCGGAAGGCACCGCGAACCTAAACTGCCAACAAGGTACTGTTCGTTGTTGGTTTCAGCCACAGTGGAGCGGGACACTTTCCAATATGGTGTTGCTCCAGACCGGCGACGGTTCCAACGATTGGAAGCTGGGTATTACCGGCAATGGCACGAACCTATGCTTTAGCACCTCGCAGAATGGCACCAATCAAACCAATGTCTCGGCTGCTATTGCCTGGTCCAACTCGATCTGGCATCAGTTGGTTTTGACGTATAATCGCACTTCCAGCCAAATTTATGTGGACGCGCAACTGGTGGCCACAAATATGGGTGTCACGTATATTCCCACGATTACCCAACGCGCTGCAGGTTTGACTATTGGCAATGATCGCACTGGCCAATGTCCGTTGCCTGGCTTGCTGGATGAACTGGAACTATACAACTACCCGCTGGATCAAACGACCATTGCCGCCGATTATGTGAGCTTCCTGTTCCGCAACCCAGCGTTTGATAGCAACAATAACGGGATACCTGACTGGTGGGAGTGGCAGACTTACGGACACTTACTGACAAATCCGGTGGCAACGAACTCCGGGTTGGCCATCCGCATTACCTACCCTAACGCGAATAGCTTTGCGCCATAATCTTCAAGGATATACATCATGAATACTGAACATCAAGGAACGGGACAGGAACCGAATAACGGCGAGTTGAGCAACCGTGCGGAATGCGGAGTGCGGAGCGCGGAGTGCGGAATGGTCCGGCTCCTGACCTCGACGGCTACAAAAATGGGTGGGCTGTTGTTGCTGGCGGTTGTGTGGTTGTCCTTCGCCACGCAGTTGCGGGCGGCGACCACTGTGGCCTATGACATCGAAACGTTGCAGCGGGAATTTCAGGCTCGGCATTACTACACTTATGGCACATACCTTTCCTGGCCGTCACGCACAGGTGTTTATAGTAATGCCCCGGCATTTCCTGCCACCGGTTATTATACTGATCGCTCACCTGAAGCGATGACTTTATTGGTTCAAAACTTGGTTGGAAACTATTTCAACAGTTGGGCACATAATTGGTTCGTGGCCACCACTAACGGCACCAATAACCTGGAAGGAATGACCAACCAGTATTGGACTTATTTAACCATTGGTTACCAGACTGAAGATACTAATATGCCCGGATACATCGCGTATATTGATCCGAGTGTGGTCACCGTGTCGAATTATCCAACCTATTTTAATATTATCTCAAATGATATTATGCAGTTGAAGTTTGTGCTGTCGTATCCGACATTTATCGGCATTGACGATAATCACCCGGATGTCGAGTATATTTCTGCCAGAAACTATTCAGGTGATATTCTGGATGACTGCAATGTGCTGAAGAATAGTACTAGCAACGCATTCTATTATGCGCTAGCGCATAATTTATGGGACACTGATTATCCAAACGGGTACACACCTTGGTCCCCAGGCGTTGCATATAGGATTTATTCCGGCATAGAAACAGACTACGGCACCCAACAATGCTATTATGTTAGCTCTATGTCAGCGACACGCGGACGCATAGCGATAAATTTAAATGGATATACTAACACAGCATTTTTATACACTTACATGTATAATTATGATTATAATTATCCTGGTTCAATACATTACTCCACTTACCCTTATAATGGGGTGCCAACATCGCCGGTATCCGTGGATAGTAAATGGCATTGTTTTACGAATTTTAATGCGCAGAGTAACTTTGTGTCACGCATATATGGAGATGTGTCCTCACCATTAACTTATGAAGATACTTGCCCTGATTTGGGTAACATAGAGATGTTGATAAGAGAATGGAACCTGGGAACCGTATACGTGGTCGCCCAGCCATTTTTTGACACTACCCCTACACCCGAGCCAGTTGTTTCCAGTACCAACACTGATTTACCGCCCTGTGATAACTGTCACGGCATGATGAACTGGGCGGTTTCGGAGCCGCAAATCAACTTGTGGTTGAACGACACCCCCTTTGGCTATAACCCTAGTAAAGGACCACGGGTTGAACTAACGATTCACTATCAGCAAGGGGATGGCACTACTGGAAGCAACCCTGGCGTCTTTAGCTTGGGTACTGGCTGGGCCTCTTCCTGGCTGTCCTTCATGCAAGGCACCGGGCCGACTAATCAAGTGTATCTGCCTAGTGGTGCCAATGTGCTCATGTGTACGGGACGTTGGAACTATGAACTGAATGCTCGGCTAGATATGGTCTCGGACGCGCAAAGTAATTCCTGGTATGAGGTGCAGTTTGGTGATGGCAGCAAGCTGGTGTATGGGTTCGCCGCCAACGGTCTAACCTACCTTACCAAACACCAGGACCCGCAAGGCCGGGCCGTTACCTTCCAATACACCAACAGTTCTGCCGTACTATTGCGTTATGTGATTGACGGCGATGGTCTCACTAATGTCGTTACCTACGTTGCCAACACCAACTTGATTGACCATATCACCGATCCATACGGGCGCACCGCTTCGTTTACCTACGATAATCAAGGGCGTTTGACCAACATTACGGACGTGGTGCAAATCTCCAGTGGCATCGGCTATAGTAGCAGCGGCGCAGTTGCCTCACTCGCCACGCCTTATGGGGTCACCCGTTTCGATTATACTGGTGGTGCCGATCCCAACCACGCCAACGAAACAGTAAAGGCCATCCTGGTCACCCGGCCCGACCAAAGCCAGCACTTATATTTGCGCAGAGATGGCGGCCCTGACCCAGTGCCCGCTAGTTATAGTTCCAATTTAGTGCCTGTGGTCACCGATTTTCTCACCACCTTTGAAACCGCGAATCTCAACACGCGCAATACGTTTCACTGGAACGCCCGGCAATATCCTGAACTCTCCACCACCAATGTCTTCAACCTAAGCTCGAATGATTATCTGAAAGCCAAGCTGAGTCATTGGCTGCAACACCCGAATGCCAATGTCGTCAGCCAAACCCTGGCCATGGAACGTGCCGCCAGTCCCGATGGGCAGACCTTGGGGCAAATCACCTGGTATGACCATGAGGGAAAACCGACCTCAAGTATTCAAGGGACCCAGATTTTACCGCTGATGACTGCGTATGTGCTGCCGGATGGAAGAACCTGGTACAAACGAACCGAACGGAATGCTTATGGCTTGGTGGTAGCCGAAACCGAACCGTGGTCGGATGCTTCTGGCTCCGTTTCATTGCGGACTTCGACGTATGAATATGCCGCCAATGGGATTGATTTGGTCAAGCACATCCGGGCAGATGGTGTCACCGATCTGATTGCTTACTATAACGCTGATCACCAACCGCGCTTTAGCATCAACGCCAATTTAGAGGTGACCACTTATCAATATAACACCAACACACATCAACTTACTCAACGACAGATACCCTCGGGACTCACTACCCAGTACCAGTACGACACCAACACCGGGTACCCCACGGCAGTCGTTGATTTAGAGATCAATCGCACCAACCTTTTTACCTTCGAGCATGGACTGCCTAAAACCCACACTGATCCACGTGGCCTTACCGTCAGCCTGGCATACGATAACCTGGAACGCCTAGTTTCCGTGACTTACCCTGACAACACCTATACCACCAACGTTTATCATTGGCTGGATGTGGTCGGAGCTAAGGACCGGTTGGATCATTGGACGCGATATTTGTATAATCCCGTGCGCCAACGTATCGCTGAAACCAACGCTTTGAACCAAGTTACCGGTTATTCCTATTGTAATTGTGGTTCGCTCGAATCCATCATTAATGCAATTGGTGACTCAATCCATTATTCCAATGATTTTGCTGGGCGATTGACCCAAGTAGTATTACCGGATAACACCAGTACCACGAACCAGTTCGACTCTCTTGGCCGTGTGCAAATTACCCGCGACGGTTCAGGCAGTGTCACCAACTATTACAACCTCCAAGGTTTGCTGGTGGCCGCTTCAAATTCCTTTGGCCGACTTTTCCTGATTGAATATGATATTTTGGATCGCCCGCTAAATGTGGTCAGTGCCAACGGGATTGGCGTTTCTATGACTTACGATGTTCTCCATCGCCTCAGAACTCGCACTCTAGCAGGAAGCGTTCAAGAGAGTTTTGAGTATTCCACGGCCGGCTTGGCTATTTATTACGATCCACTCAGTCAACCTTCATACTATTACCGTGATCCGGCTGGCAGGCTATTAGTTGCCATGGATGCCAATTCCCACGAAACTTCTTATGTTTATTCCCCCGCAGGCGATTTGACTGTCCTCACGAATGCAAACAACCAAAAAACTTACTGGCGCTATGATATTTATGGGCAAGTACTGGCCAAAACCAACAACAGCGGTGCTGTAGTATTCACCAACGCATTTGATGCCAACGGCCAATTGACCGCCCGTTGGACCCCTGCCAAGGGATTGACCACCTATACGCGTGATGCGGGTGGCAACCTGTTGACTGTCTCCCATCCATCCAGCACCTCGATTAGTTACTCGTACGATGCACTCAACCGGCTTCAATCCATGTCGGATGTGGCGGGGACTTCACAGTTTGTGTATGATCCAATGGGCCGGTTAACCTCTGAAGACGGCCCTTGGGACAATGACACCGTTACGCTAAGCTACGCCAATCGCCAGCGGCAAACCTTATCCCTCCAGCAACCCAATGCGCCGGCATGGACACAAACCTACACCTGGGACGCTATGCACCGATTGCAGGCGCTGACTTCTCCAGTCGGTACGTTCGCTTATGATTTTGGTGGTGCCAATGTCGCTGCCTCATTGGTTAGAAAACTGTCAAACCCCAACGGGGCTTATATCACAAATGCCTTCGATTACCTAGCCAGGTTGACCAATACCGCGTTGATTGGTACTGCGGGTGTGCTCAATGCCCACGGATACGAGTACAACGATGCCAGTCAACGCAAGAGTACTGTTCGCGCAGATGGTCGCCGGGTAGATTTCACGTATGATTATCTCGGACAGTTGAAGACGGCGATTGGTAAAGAAGCCGATGATACTGTCAGGCTGCATGAGCAATTCGGCTACGCTTATGACCTTGCCGGGAACCTGAATTACCGCACCAACAATGCCTTGGTGCAGACGTTCAATGTGGATGGCCTCAATCAGTTGACCTCAGGCAGCCGGAGTGGAACCCTGACTGTCGCGGGCGTGGTGAGCGGTTCTCCCACCAACATCACCGTCAACAATCAGCCGGCTGTTATTTATGCGGATGGCTCATTTGCTCGCACGAATCTAACCCTATCCACCGGCACCAACACGTTCACCGCCATTGCCCAAGATACCAACGGAATCAGGGCAACCAACATTATTAGGCTAAACGTGCCTGCTTCCGCTAGTTTTGCGTATGATCTGAACGGAAACCTTACCAACGACGGTCAGCGCGGATTCGATTATGATGATGAAAATCAACTAATTCGCATCACCGCCACCAATCAATGGAAGAGTGAATTTGTTTATGATGGATTGATGCGGCGACGAATTGGGAAGGAGTTTACGTGGACGAATAGTTCCTGGCTCCTCACGAATGAAGTCCGGTATGTTTATGATGGTAGTTTGGTGGTGCAGGAACGGGATAGTAACAATGTGCCATGCGTAACGTATTCTCGGGGGCTTGATCTCAGTGGCTTGTTGCAAGGCAGTGGAGGGATTGGTGGTTTGCTGGCCCGGACGGATAATGCCTTGATGCGGCGAGTAGGCTCTAGTGCCTTGCAAGCCTCAGCGTTTTATCATGTGGATGGCAATGGCAACGTGACGATGCTGGTAGATGCCATCCAGAATATAGTGGCTCGTTATCAGTATGATCCCTATGGCAATCCGCTTGGCATCAGCGGTTCATTGGCCGATGCTAATCATTATCGCTTTTCGAGCAAAGAATGGCATCCGAATTCAGGGCTGTATTATTACCTTTACCGCTATTACAGCGCTAACCTACAGCGGTGGATGAATGCGGACCCGCTGGGAGAGTTGGGAGGAAGAAACCTCCATCGCTTTAATGGAAATAACCCGGTTGATAATGTGGACCCATTCGGCTTGACCAATGAACCGGGAGATTTCGGTTGGGGCATGTACTCATTTGATTTGCCCTCGCAGTATTATCCCAAATTCGACACCGGCAACTATCTCTCCCAAGCAAATCCAAGATGTGCGACAGCCATGCGGTCGGCAGCGTCTTCACCACAGGCCGCCATGTCAGCCGCAGAACCTGGCAGTTATCCATTGCTGACCATGCCTGAGAAAAGGAATCCGGCACTTACTGAGGCTCTAAATATTGGCAGAACTCATTGGAACGACACAGACATGGGCTACACTCTTGCGCTCGGGGACTCATTCAATCTGCTTAGTGCACCTGGTTTCGCGATCATTGGAGAAGGATTTGCGAGCATATTCAGCTCTGCTGCAAAAGAAACAGCTAACCTCTTGCCTGTACGTTCACCGTGGCCGGGAAATAGCGGTTTTATAGATGGCACGGTTGAAAGAAAAGTCCTAATGCCGGGCGTGATTGTTGACCGCTATGGATTCGGAGGGGGAAAATTTGTGTCTCCTGCTGGAACTTCGGTTGAGGCGCGAGCACTCCGTGCTGGAACAGAGAACCTGCCATTTAATACTTACCAAGTTACGAAACCGATTGAAGTCAACGCTGGTGGCGTCAGCCCGTGTTTTGGACAACCAGGATTGGGCGTTCAATACGAGCTACCAGTCTCGGTAAATGTGCTGCTCAAGCGGGGCTTCCTAAAACCTATAAACCCATGAACAAATTTGAACTCAAGACAAAGTTGGAGCAAGCGGGCATTTGCTCAGCAGCGTTCACATTAGATGGTGGATTACCAAATGAACAGTATGTGCTCAACCAAGAGGCGAAAGGGAAATGGGAAGTTTATTACAGTGAGCGAGGTCAAAAAACTGGCCTTCGATACTTTGACTCGGAATCAGATGCCTGCCAATTCTTTCTGGAGCATGTGCTCCATGACCCAACCACAAAGCGACGGGAAAGGAGCTAAAAGCCAGGCGGCGACCAATAGTAGGCAAAAAGCGCTGGAAAAAGATGTATTAACAAAGACAGGGCAGTTCTGAGTCCTTGTTTTCCTGATGAACCTTTGGTAAAGTCATTGCGTGAGCCGATTCTGCTACATGTTATTTGGGTTGCTTTGCGCGGCGCAACTCGCTTTGGCATATCAGCCGCAGTTGGGCACGGCTGTTCCTCGAATGGCTGCTGTTTATACCGATGGCACCTTTACCCGCACGAACCTAACCTACACACGCGGGCTTGATCTCAGCGGCTCATCGCAAGGGGCTGGGGGTATTGGTGGTTTGCTGGCAAAAACGGATAATTCCTTAATGCGGCGGATGGGCTCCAGTGCTTTGCAGGCCTCAGCGTGCTACCACGCGGATGGTAACGGCAATATCACCATGCTGGTGGACGCCCTTCAAAATGTAGTGGCGCGTTATCAGTATGATCCGTATGGCAATACCTTGTTTATCAATGGCTCCTTGGCCGACGCCAATACGTACCGATCTTCGAGTAAGGAATTCCACGTGCTAAGCGGCAAGTACTATTATGGGTTTAGGTATTATAGCCCGAGCCTGCAGCGGTGGATGAATGCGGACCCGATTGGGGAGCTTGGCGGAATCAACTTATATGCGTTTGGGCGGAATAATCCGGTGAGTTTCTGCGACCCTTTTGGATTAGACAATCAGTACAATATGGGGGCTGGCAATAATGCCCCGCCAGCATTGACGCTGACATTCACGCCGATCACTATTCCAGCGCCACCAAGCCTATCAGTACCGGGAACCCCTATTCCGCTTCCCCTGCCTCCCACAGAAACGGGGCAGTTCGTGATGCAGGTTGAAAGTAATGGTGGTGATCCCTTGGTCAAGATGGCTATCGAGGCGGGAAAAATATACCTCGCAGTGGCGGCGGCAGAACTCGCGGGAGCAGGAGCAGTTAAAACATTTGATAGACTCTTATGTGTGAGGGGGGGAGCTGCCGCAGAGGGAACAACGGGGTACCGCTTAGTGTCCTCAGACGCTCCATACCTGAAACAACTTTTGGAAACGGGGACAATACCCGCAAATCCAAGAGGGACCTATTTCTCGTATGATAATCTGGGTGATGCCTTGGGCTCGTTCAGAGCACAAATTCCTCATGACGGTAATATCATGATTGAATTTGATGCGACCCAACTCGGTTCCAACATCAAGGTGCCTCTCGGAAACTACGGTCAAGGCCGGCATTTGGAACCGATAGCGCGAGATTTCCCAGACTTTGGTTTTGGTGGTTCTTGCCAGCGTATGACAACATCGCCAATCCAAGCAACTCGAATTATAGATCGTAGAACAGGAGCTATTCTTTATGGCAAATGAGGAAAAGATTAAATCTGCAATTCGCATTGGTGTGAGTGGCCTTTGGAGGTTTTATGACGATGGGTTTGTTCGTTGGCCTCGCAATAAGCTTACTCCACTTTTTTCAAACCTTGATCTGGAACAGCCCGAGATTCAGAAAGAATTAGAGTCTCTGGAGAAGAAAGGACTGATTAAACTGTTGAGGACAAACGATTGTTATCTTGAGGTTCTCCGAGCAGATGATGTCTAGCCGCAGAGAGCACAGCGATCCGTTCAGAGTTTCATGCAACAGCATGGAGTGGATATTACACACACACCTTGGGGGAAATAATGAATCAAGAACTCCAGCAACGACTATTGGCAGCATTAGCCCGACCGGGCCTAGCGTGGAAGACAAGTCTAAATCATGAAATTCATGAGCAGGCTTCGCTTCAATGGCTTCCAATAGCAAATGTGACTACCGCGAATATCGAACTCGGGATCGCGTCAGATGCTTGTTGGCTCAGAGCAACATCGCACTCAGTAACACGGTTCAGCGAGGGCAAGCCTTGTGTTTTTCTGCTTCCCGTGTTGGAAGTCGAAATTCACGAACTTGTCCGCTTGTTTGAGTACAACCTTCAGAAAAAAGGTTTATCTACTGAGTTTGTAAAAACGTTTCCATTTGAGGAAGTCGTCTCCACAGGCTTGGAAAGTCACTCTGAACACTGGACGGCTCTAGCCCTGAAATGGGCGGAGCAGTTACCCCCATCGTCCAAACTGCAAGCTTCCCTTAGTGTGCTGGCAAGCAACGGGCCAACCCAGAAAATCCGCCAAGCAGGGCAGAAACTGCTCGCACAGCAACAGAAACCACGTGCTTCCTGAATCAACTATCAGATTTCAGCCCCTCGACACAGACGGCAACCAATAGCCGGCAAAATGACAACTATTTGCGTGGCGTACAAGGCATCCAAACAGTGCATTAAAATCCCTCCCCACTCCAATTTCCCCCGATCCTTGATGGCATAATGAACTGAAGATGGTCCCTAAACCATTGCCCCCGCCCCCTGATACAACCAAGCTTCAGGGGCTTTTCAGTTTAACCCCATACCCAAGAAAGGATTCGATATGTCCCCTCAAGCTGGTTGGTTAGCCAGACCCAGTATTGTTAGTAGCTTCAAGTTGTCTTTGATTATTCCCTGGTCTGCCCACTATCAAGCCATCCCGTACCGATATATTCAAGGCAGGCAACACCGATCATCCGTGTTCCTATATATTCTCTCCCCAATTATTGAAGCCCACGACTCACATATTCAGCCAGCCCTTCCATCGGCATACAACTCGACGCCATTTATGAGGTAAGGTGGCAACTATAGGCTGATGAATGAGGCTAGGCAAAATAATGGGCGGTGATACAGTATATGAGGGAAGGTAATTCAGAAACAATTACGTGACAAAGCCACAATATCTTTACAAATTTATGTTTGACCGATTGCACGTACCTGAGTAAGTTACCGACAGAATGCACCTTGGAACGGGAGTGGGAGTCGTTCCATAAAATATCGGTGGGAATGAAAGGTATGAGTATGAATGACGATGGTCGCTTTGGCCTGCTCGGATGGCTTGCAGGATCGCGTATTATTACCATTGGCCTGTTGCTTTGGCTAGGGCTGTCCACCCTTTATGCCCGCCCACGATTAGCGACCCCACCTATTCCAGAACCGGGGATGTTGAAGGAAGTGAGCTTTGACAACCTCGGTACCAATCACATTACCGAAACGCAGACCAAAGATAGCTTCATTCTCAACGCCACACCCGTCGAAAGCTGGTCGAGTCAATCATTGCTATTGAAAGGTGATCGGCCCGCATACTTTTTCCTACCCCTTCAAGCCGGCGAAAAGAAGTTCAACGCTACCTTTACCGATGGCTCTGTGCGTTTCTGGTATGCTCCTTCCTGGAGTTCTGCATCGGTTATGGGTGGGCAAGGTATTGGCTACTATGCTCGGTTATTGACCGTGACTGAGGTGGCAGAACAGCCGGAAGCAGGATGGACCATATACCTCAATCCCGACGGCACCTCTATTCAAGTTGCAGTGTTCATCAAAGGCGAGATGACCGACCTGCTCCAAGCTCCGATAGCCTGGTATAGCAATGACTGGCACCAAATCGGGATAACCTACTCCGCAGCACAGGATTACACGATGCTCTATATTGATGGTAAGGCAGTTGCGCAGGGTAAAGGCATGGGGGCGTTAGCCAAAATTACTAATCTGGAACGATACGGGCTATTTTTAGGCTCAGATGTTCAAGGCCGCAGCTTGGCTCAGGGAAGCTTCGATCAGCTTGCCACGTTCTATAAGCCCGTGGGTGAAGATAGCTATGCGTTTAACTGGAAATTACTGTCAAAGGCTGCGCTGTTAGGCCCGATTACACCAGCGGAAGATCAAGCGCGACACCAACGCCTGGCAGCACTCAAGACTGGCGGACAGATAGGTGGACCACATTTTGCGCCGAGAGCGATGCAGAAGGGGCCGGGAAATCCAGGGGGTGGCACGAATACCGGCAGCGGCGAATTCACGTTCGAGACCGTTGACTACGGCACCAATGTTTATCTGTTATCGCCCGTGTATGAAGTGACGACTAACCAATCGACCAACCTGTTCCTGACCGTTACCAACACCGACCATTTCACCCTCTACACCCTCTATGGCACCCCTAACTTAAGTGGCTGGGATACGAATCAGGTATGGGTATTCCGGGGCGAAACCAATCAAACCAGCATTCAACTCACCAACCTGACAGAAACCGTGAACTTTTACCGGATTGTCGTTTATGTGGACACGGATGGAGATGGTATGCCGGATCGTTGGGAGTTGGAACACGGGCTAAATCCATTCGTCAATGATGCTAACGGAGATTTGGATGGCGATGGCTTGACCAACTTGCAGGAGTATTTGCGGGGCACCAATCCTGGACTTTACTCAATCGGAGTTTCTACCAACGTCACTGGCCTCACCATTTTCACACCATTGGAATAAGGAAACGATTTAGGGAAAGGGAAATTATGAACTTCAATCAGATCAAACGCATGGAGTCCGCCTCACAGGAAACCAAAGGATACATTCTGCCAAAGCTGTTGACCATCGCTTTGCTGATGTTGCTCAATCCTGGGAATGGCTTGGCAGATTCGATAGGCCAACCAATAGACCCCAAGTTCGGCGGAACGCCAAGTGGGTCGAGTTGTAATCCCACCGTCAATGTGCAATTTCGCGGTGCCCAAAGATCGCGTTCACTGATTGGTTTCGATCCCTTTATCTTTCCCACCAATGAGCCTATCAAGTACTTGATAAAGACCATCACTGAAAACGCATCGGGATATATTACAAATACATCCATACCTTTAAATAGTGGTACGCTCGGGGCTTTTAGTCCTTGGAGTATAACCGCCTGCGATGGAAAATTCATTTTTGAGGCGTCTGGAATAAGCATGAGCAACAGTACTGATTTTGTAAATTATGGCGGAGTCCGACTTGCTGCTATGTTCATGCATTATGATTACCCGGATAATCCCCAACGCTATGAAACTAATGCCATTGGCTTTTACTATATAACGCCACGGATTGGATTCAGTGCGGCTGTCACTAGCACAAACAACACTTGTTCAATTGAATTTTATCCGCGGATGAGCAATGCCGTTCAAACTTCGACTATCGACATAGATTCAGGGTACACAAACTTAACTGGCTCTCAATTTTTACCAAATCCCGGTGCATTGGATATGGATGTCTTTGCAAATACATCGACGACCCCCACCGTCAATAGTTATGCGAGCAAAGCGATTTTCACCCCGGCCTCGCATGAAGAGGTTTTGTCGGATGCTTATACCATCGCCCGCTTGTACTCTAAGACTCAAAATGATCTCAATCAAGCAATGCTCGGTGGTTGGGGAGGATCAGGTGGCGGGGCATCTTATTCGTTGGATAGCAGTCTGGAAAATAATACGGCGACATTGACCCTGCAAAAACTTGAGTACCAATTCTATTTTAACAGCGCCAAATGCACCACTTACACGATTAACTGGGATACCTTGTTGATTGCAAACGGAGTTACGACCACCAACGGAAGCAACTCTGAACAACTCGATGGCACGGACGGCACCGTCTATAGCGCCATCCATACTCTCAACCCGCCTTCCAGCGCAGGCACACTCGTCGTTGCCAACGTCCGGCTTACCTCAGCTCCAGATCCTAAGTGCAATGGCGGTTTCGGCGGCAGCGCTGGTGGAGGTGGGGGCGGGGGTTCTGGAGGTGGCCCTGGTGGATGCAGCACTTGCAGAGTCGGTGGTCAGAGCGGTAATGCTGGCGGTTCCTCATTCAATTCCGCATCGCCCAATGTCAGTTTTGGGTTGGGTGGACTAAGTGCAACAGGTGAACGTGGAATTTTGTCAATGTCTCCGTCTGCCACACCCTCTCCCGCGCTTTATAGTCCCAGTAATTTAGTCTTCGCCGGCAGTTCTGACCAAGTTGCAATTACCACCGACGCCAATGGTCAACTACAGCAAATCAACGCCGCTCTATGCCAGGTCAAAGTCATTCCCGGCGACGGCCAGTATCAAATCCAATTCTTTGCCCGCACCAATACCACTTACCAAGCCAATGCCTTTGTTACCTATACCGTGCGCAATCCCAACTATGGCACTGATGACAATACCCTCCAGATCATTGAAACTCGCAACGATCACACTATCACCAACGAATACCACTACCTCGGCACGAATACCTGGCAACTCTCTGCTGGCAATGGTCTGCAACTTGAACGCCTGACCCGCACTGAAAGCGGTTCAACCCTTGCCTTCTTCTATCAACGGCTGGACCCGAATACGCAACAACCCGTGTGGACCGGACAAAGCACCTTCACCAATGGACCTTGGGGGTGGGTAGTCGTGACGCAAGCCATTGACCCGAGTGGACTCAATCTGGTCACCGCTCAAACCTACGATGCCAATGGTTATCTGGAAACCGTCACTCGTCCAGATGGCTCTTGGAATTGGTACCAGTATAACCCTGACGGCACTGTGGCAGCGGAATTCTCCGGCTTTAAAACCCAGGGACTGACGACTAATGCCACTCTCTGCCGGGTAACCCGTTACGATTACACGCCCATAGCTGATTCCGGAGATGATGGTTCCGAGGCTCCTCATTCGCCACGCACCGTTACCGAGTACCTCACTGATCAACCGGTCCGCCAAACGCAATATGTATATACTCCTGGTCAAGAACAGGTGACTCAAGTAGGGGACTCTGGCAATCTCACTACCACACGCATTTACGTCACTGACGGGCTATTCGTGAATGAAATACTGCGGGAAGAGAGTGCGGATGGTACCCGGCAGGTCTATTTCTACTCCCTCACCAACGGCAATCGTATTGTCACCCAGCTTTCCGGTGCCCCAGACAATGCGGATACTAACAATATCACCGCTGGCACCATCACTATCACCACCAATGGTCCTGCGGGCCAACTGTTGGGCGAAGTGGTGACAGATAAGGAATCTAACAAGACCATTGCTCTCCGGATTATGACCTATGATTTGATTGGGCGCTTGATCTACACCACCTATTTGGATGGCACCAGCACGAGCCAAGGTTATCAGGATTGCTGTAATCTAGCGTGGTTAGTAAATCGCGAAGGCATCGGCACCACCAATACCGTGGATGACCTGAAACGAGTAGTGGCGACCATGAACCGGGGTGTCATTACGGGTTACTATTACACTCCTGCTGGTCAAGTACGCTCGGTGTTTCGCTCAGTTGGGGCGGTGTCAGCGATGATGTCCAGCAACCGGCTTGATGCGGCTGGACGGATAATTGAATCCTGGGATCGTCAAACCAACTTGACGCAATCCAGCTACAGTCAACTCAGCTATTACCATCTGAATCGCACACAATATCCCAATGGTGGCTGGCGCGTAGAGAAGTCTTATCCCGATGGTCAATGGTACACGGTCACTGGCACGGTTTACGGTGTGCATTATGACTATGGCGTGGATGAAAATGGTGAATACACCCAGGAAACCAAGTTAAACACCAATGGCACAACCCTTACCAGTGAATGGACCAAGACCTGGCGTAATGCCCTTGGCCAATCGTGGAAAACCCTGGTTTCCGGCCAAACCCAACCCACCATCCGCACCTTCGATGCCTGGGGGCAATTAAGCACCGAAGTAGCCCCGGATGGAGTAACCACGATATACACATATAACAGCGTAGGTGACAATGAGAGCCGCACTATCAACGGACGCGGCACTAAGACCGTAACCGATTACACGACCAAGTCGGATGGTGGTAACTGGACCGTTCGCCGTACTCGCACCTACCAAGTCTCGAATAACGGTGAACAGTGCGTTGCCACCAATGAAGTGGCGCTGAATGGATTACGGGCTTGGTCTTTGACAACCCAAGGTAGTTCTTCACAAACAATGACTTTGGATGACATTGGCGGTAAAGTAGTGGTGAGCGTGAATCCCCTCGGTAACACGACTACCGCAACCTATAGCCAAGGTCGTTTGGTTTCAGTGGTGCAAACGGATACGCAAAGTAATCCGCTAGCGCAAAGCACGTTCGCGTATGATGAATTCAACCGCCAATTCGCCTCGACCAATGTCAGCAATGGTCGGACTACGGTAATTCAACTCACGCGCAATAATGCCGATCAGGTTACTCAGCGGATAGTAACCGGCAACGGGCTTAGCCAAACCAACTCGTATGAGTTTGACAGTATGGGTCAGGTCTGGCGCACGACCTTACCGGATGGCCAATACGTGACAAATTTGCACGATCTGAATGGACAGGTAGTGGTAAATAAGGGCGCTCGCACTTACCCAGCCAGTTACAGTTACGACTATGCTGGCCGAATGAAGACGCTTTCGACTTGGACCAACTTTGCCAATTTAGCGGGTGAAGCCGTAACGACCTGGAATTATAATGATAGTGGTCTGGTACAAAACAAACGCTATGCCAACGATCAGGGGCCAGCCTATACCTTCACAGATGCAGGTAGGGTTGCATCTCGTACTTGGCAGCGCAATATCCAGACCACCTATACCTACACCTACACTGACCCTGATTTGAACACCTACCCTGGCACTGATTTGACCAGTATTGCTTACGATGATAATCAAACTCCAGGCTTAACCCTGCAATACAATGATCAGGGCCGGTTAAGCGTAGTGTATCAAGGAGGCTCAGTAAACGAGTTGGGATATAACGATGCTGGTCAGATTACTGCGGAAAGCAGGGATGGGCTGATGCAAACCAATGCTTATAATTTAGCCGGGCAACTCACGGCGATGGGTGTTTCCAATCTCACTGGTACCGCCGTCCAATACAGCTACGACACGGCTGGGCGATTATCAACTGTGACGGCTAGTAATCTCAATGTCACCTACAGCTATCAATCCCTACTCAACCAACCAGACAAAATCGAATACCGGAACAACACGACACTGGTTTTAACTGTCCATCGTTCGTTTGATGGATTGCAGCGGCTTCAATGGGTATCCAATGTCACTTCATCTACCATCAGTCGCTATGCCTACGGTTACGATCCGGCTAACCAACGAACCAATGTTTTGCTGGCAGACGGTTCCAATTGGCGATACAGTTATGATGTGCTTGGACAAGTCACCAATGCTTTTCGCCGCTGGTCTGACGGCTCGCTGGTAGCCGGTCAGCAATACGGGTACCTTTTCGATGACATTGGTAATCGTCGCTGGTCATTCCAGGGCCATCCTTCGATAGCTAGTTCCAATACGGTTAATAACCTGAACCAAGTGACTAGCCGCACCGTGCCGAACAAAGTATGGGTATTAAGCGAAGCCACTAACGCTAATCGAGTGGTGGTAAATAGCCAGGTAGCGACTAAACAAGGCAGTTACTTTGCAGCAGCGGTTCCGAGTGACAGTGCCAGTGGCCCATTATGGTTGACGATTACCAATGTTGCGGCAGTGGATCAAGCCACCAATGAACTGTATCACTCGGTAACCGGCCATGTATTTGTACCTCAGACCCCCGAATCTTTGATGCACGACCTGGATGGCAACCTAACCAATGATGGCAGGTCCAGCTATTCGTGGGATGCAGAGAACCGTTTGCTGAGTGTCACGAGTCTGGGTGATGCCCCGACTGATTCTTGGCGGGCAGTGAGTCATAGCTATGATTACCGCTCCCGCCGCATCGGTAAAATATCGTATCGCTGGGATTTAGATAGTAGCCAATGGACACAATCGGTCAGTCTCCAGTTCGTGTACAATGGTTGGAATTTGATAGCTGAGCGGGATGACCAAGGGAATCTGCTAAAGAGTCACGTATGGGGCAATGACGTGAGTGGTACAATGCAAGGGGCTGGAGGAGTGGGTGGATTGGTAGCCACCATCTTCCACACCGGACCTTATGTAGGGACTTACCTTGCAGATTACGATGGAAGCTGGAACATTCGGCGATATATCCGCGCTTCGGATGGTGTGGTGGTGGCCGAATATGAATATGATCCTTTCCATAACATAATTCGCGCTACTGGCCCTATGGCTCGCGAATTCAACTTCCTGGCCGCGACTAAATACTATGATTGGGAGACGAGGTTGTATTATTATGGATATCGGTATTTTAAGGATGGAAGATGGATTAGCAGAGATCCAATTGAAGAAGAAGGGGGCATTAACCTGTATGGGTTTATTGGAAACAATCCAGTTACTCATATTGATTGGTTGGGCTTAGATTTCTGGCAGAGCCCCACTTCATTCGCTAACCGCTCCGACTGCAAACTTGCTATTACCTACGATTTCGAGTCGTCATGGGCAATTGCCACACATGTTAAAAGCATTAAGGATATTCAAAATGATCTTGATAATAGATTTAAAAACAAGAAATACGACCCAAGCGGTGAGTGTTGTAAGGGTGCGTGTATCGGGTCTCTTACATTAACTGCCCATGGCATTGGGGCGGGGAAAATTCCTCTTAGCGGTGGCGACGTCGAGGACTATTATGATGTAGATTTCGATTCCAGTGTTAGTCCTGTTAAAAAACCAAGCAAACAAAATCAGATAGCCGTTCAAAATGCCAAAGCACTATTTGCTATGATAAAGGCAAAAATGTGCAAGAACGGGACCATCTATTTTGCAATGTGCGCTTCTGGCACCCCGGCACTCCAATCAGCACTGGAAAATATTTTTGGTCCGGACATTAAAGTGGTGACATTCCCAGGTAATGTGTGTCCAGCCCTTCCAGGTATTCCGGCATTTGAACCATGGATCAGTTTTTAAGCCTTATGAAGATATTAGTGCGCTTTTGTCTATTCCTAGTGTGTGTATGTTTACTTTACTATATTTCGCAGGCCTTTGGGTGTACTACGAGACATACAAAATATGACCCGGTTAGAGCGGAAATTGTAAGTTTGCGTATCGCATCTAGTGAAGTCCTTTCCACACTACCAGTCGAACATTCTGAAGCTAATAAAAGTAATCCTCAACAATTCATTCAGAGAGTGCTTTCCAATTCTGCGACTCAAAGGATTTACAGTGTGATCAGAACCAATGAATTATATTTAATCAATCCAGAACAAAGTTATTGGGAATTCTGCTCGCTTGCATGGAACTCTACCAATGCGCAAGGCCGGGTGGTTTCGAGTTCGTTATCGAATACAGTTGCTTTGTGCAGTCCTGTGATGATTGTGTTCGCAAAAAGCAGAATAACGAACTATCTGGGTGTGACATTTTCGTATGAAACGGTTGCTATGAATAGCCTGCCAGACTGGGCTACAACTCAATTGAGGCATTCAAATTCCAACTCCCAAGTGCTTGTTTACAACGGTAGTTATGTTCCCAAAAAACAGTTACCATGATGGAAAATATTTTTGTACATCGGCAACCAATAGCAGACAAAATGACACCTAATTGAGTGGCCCAAAAAACACTCAAAAGTGCATTAATATTCAAACCCTTCCATCTCATTGGTAAGCACACTCACTTATAAAATCCCAACCCATCACTAACCCCTCCCGCCCCAGTTTCCCCGTTCCTTGATGGTATGATGAACTGAAGATGGTCCTAAGCCATTACCCCCCCCTGATACAAACGAGTATTAGGGGGCTTTTCAGTTTAACCCTATACCAAGAATGGATGATTAGGAGCCCCCCCAAGCCGGATGGTTACTTGAACACGAAATCCCACCACCCCCTCCCACTCACCTCACATAAAAGCTGGTATAATAATTTGAGCCGGGATTCGCTTATTGAGTCCCGGCCTTTCTATATAGCAGCGGGAGGGGGCTATTCTTCAAATCTCCCCTCCCTCCCCCAAACCCAATCATTCATTCATTTCCCCCTCAAACAAACCCCAAACCAAAACCCTAAACCCTAAACCAAAAGGAATCATTATGGCTATCATACTCGAAGCCAACTATAGCAAGAAAATCGGGCTGGCTGGTTATTCAAGTCACCAGTTCAGCGTTACCCTCAAAACCGAAATCATTGACCTCGCACAAGTTCAGCCAGAGAGCGAGCGTCTATACCATCAGTTGCAGGAAAGCGTGGACCATTCAATTCAGGACGTTGGCTGGTTACCTGAACAGAACGGCAAGACCAACGGCAGCAACGGAAGCAATGGGAATGGCAAGACTAACGGCAATGGGAGCAAACCTACGCCAAAACCTGAGATGTGGTTATGTACTCCCAGGCAGAAAGACCTGATCCTGAAAATCGTCGAAGAAAACCAGCTCGACAAGAAAGAGATCGAAGGATTGGCCCAGGATCGCTTCAGTAAAGGTGTCAAAAACCTCAATATGATGCAGGCGAGTCAGCTTATCAAAGAGTTGCTCGAAAAGTATCCTGGTAACGGCAACGGGAATGGAAACGGCCGGACCTATAATCGCATCCCTAACCGAACTGCCGCATGATCGCCTTACTCGAACCACCTCGAACTCCTGAGCCGAATAATGATCGGTTGGAAGAGTTGGTTAAAACTGTGTCTGCATCCCGGCTCAACCTCTGGAACAACTGCCGACTAAAGTTCTATTTCCGGTACGTGTTGCAGATCAGTAAGCCCAAGACCGCTGCATTGTTCGTCGGTAGTCTAGTTCACGCCGTTCTGCAATCCTGGTCAATGGCGCGCTGGAAGAAAGAGCCGTTCGATCTGGAGAAGTACAAAACCCAGTTCGATGGGCAGTGGAAGGAACAGCAGGCAAAGGCTAGGATTGATTGGGAGGGAGAAGAGGACAAAGAACGCGCTGGTGCTTGGAATGCATTGGACACCTACTTCAAACAAACACCCATTACCCAGGATGAAAAGCCGGAAGCAGTGGAAGTGTCAGTGGAAGCAGATCTGGAAAAACACGGTCTGCCTAAGCTAATTGGTGTCTTGGATCTGGTAAGGGCTGGGGGCAGGATCGTAGACTTCAAAACCTGCGGTCAAACCCCTCATCCCGAAATGGTCCGGC